>CAYYOE010000227.1:0-5269 GCA_964473055.1 uncultured Rhodobacterales bacterium
CCCGCCGTTGTGCCCCGCCTGCACCACGCGGACGCGCGGATTGCCCGCGGTACCCTCGACAAGCGACTCGAACGACCCGTCGCCTGAATCGTTGTCCACCACGGTGATGGCGCCCGGCAGACCCTCCATCGCGCGTGTTGCCGCCGCGACAGACCTCAGTGCCATCGGCGCCGTACGCCAGTTCAGAATCACCACCAGGATCGTCGCGTCGGTCATCGCCTCACCCTGCAAGGCGCAGCGTAGGCGGCGCCTCGGCCGGGCCGCCCGCTTCGCTGGCCGCCTCGGCATCGGCCAGCGCATCGCGCAGATGGGCGGTCAGGACCCGGACGTTCGGCTCGAGGACCATCGAATCATGATCTCCCGGCACCTCGATCACCTCGAGACCGGGCGCACAGGGGGTCAGACCGTTGTCGGGCAGGACGTATTCCCGTGCCGTGCTGACCCAGGCGCCGCCCGTAACCTTCCATTTCAGATCCAGCGGCGGGCGGTAGAGGACGGTGCGCCCTTGGCGCGAGTGCATCTCGTAGCGGGGCAGGGCGGCCCTGAACGCGGCCTCGATCAGGGTATTGTGGAACTGGTGACCCTCGGCCTCGGCCGGTCGGTCCTCGCGCGCGCGCTGGGCCACGGCATAGGCCCGCCGACGCCGCCACCATTCCAGCAGGAACCCCGGTCCTCCGGCGCGCAGTTCGGCCAGCTTGATCACCGCCTTGTCACGGCGGGACAGACCGGGGCGCATCGGCACGGGTGTGTCGAGCAACACCGTCAGGCCCACCGTCTCGCCCGCCGCTTCGAGCTGCCGCGCGATCTCCCACGCGATGAGGCCGCCGCCCGAGAATCCGCCGACGAAATAGGGGCCTTGCTTCTGCACCTGCCGTATTTCGCCGATGTAGTCGGTCGCCGCCGCGACGAAATCGTCGTGCGGCGCATCGCCACCGTACAGGCCCCGCGCCTGCAACCCGTAGAACGGGCGGTCAGGGCCGATCAGATGCGCCAGATGGCGCAGGTTCAGTACGTTGCCGAACATGCCAGCCACCAGGAAGAAGGGGGCCCGTTCGCCGCCTTCACCCGGGTGCATTGGCACCAGATGCGTGAAGCGTCGGGCCGGTTCCAGCCGCTTCGGCGCGGAATTGCCCCCGTCGGTGGCCTCCTGCGGGCCGATCCTGTCCTCGATCAGGCGCGCGCAACTCGCGATGGTTGGTGCTTCGAACAGGACCGAGATCGGGAAGTCCACGGCATAGGTCTTGCGGATCATCGAGAACAGCCGGACCGCGATCAGCGAGTGCCCGCCGAGGTCGAAGAAACTGTCCTCGACCCCTACTTGTCCCACACCCAGAAGGTCTTGCCAGAACCCTGCCAGAGTGCGCTCGATGTCGTTTCTCGGCTCGATGAATTCGCTGTCCAGATCTGGGCGCGCAAAAGCGGCAGCAGATCCCTTCGCTCCGGACGATGTCTCGGCTGACTGCGCGGCGATCAGGCCGGGCAGCGGCATGGAGCTGACGGTCAGGCGCGGGAACGGCCGGTCGGCCGGCAGCGACAATACTCGCAGGAACGCCTCGGCCCCTTCGGCGGGCCGGATGCCGCCGGCAAGGGCCGCGTACAGCCGCGCTTCGGCAGGCGACAGGGTGCGTGCGCCCGTTTCGACGAAGTCGACCTCGCGCGGATCGGGCATGGCCCCGAAGGCCAGCGCACCGGTCATCCTGCGCAGCGACAGTCCCTCGATTTCGACCACGACGCGCCCGGCCTCAGTCGCCAGCAACACGTCGAAACCGGCACTCGCCCCGTCGGCGCGGTTGTCGGCATGGCCCCTGATCCAGCTGACCACGCGTGCCGGCAGCTCGCCATGCACTCGCGCCGAAGAATAGGAGACCGGCACCCACAGATGATCGGGCGCCCAGCCCGGGATCAGCTGCATGGCCCAGCCGGTGGCGATGTCCAGAAGCGCGGGGTGCAGCCGCCAGCCCTCGCCTGTCTCGTCCGCAAAAGCCTCGGGCAGCGCCAGCCGCGCAATCCCCTCGCCGGTGCCGAAGGCCGTGCTGCGCAGGGTGCGCCAGCGTGGACCGAAGGCCAGGTGAACCTCCTGCGGGCTCTCCATGCCCTCGGGGGCATCCACCCGGCCATCGGGGCACCGCGCAAGGATCGCCGCCGCGTCGAAGGCCGGAGCCGATCCGATGCGCCCGATCCGCACCTGACCCTGCGCATGCAACACATGGCCCTTGCGACCCGCGAGCGTGATGTCGCTCCGGATGTCCACCGCATAGCCGCCCGTATCGCGTTTGAGCCGCACCCGCACCTCGCGCGACTGACCGTCGGCGATGTCGAGCGGGCGGAAGAAGTAAAGATCCGCGATCTCGAAGGGTCCGGTCTCGCCCGCGGCATCCAGTGCCTCGGCAATCAGTTCCAGATAGCCGGTGCCCGGCAACAGAGCGTCGCCTGCCTTTGTGCGGTGCCCGTCGATCACCCAGTCGGTCGCGGCCGAAAGTCGGCCAAGGAACACCCGGTTGCCGCCCGCATCCTGCATCGCGGCCCCCAGCAGGGGTTGCCCGGTGACAGCGATTGTCTCGCCCGTGGCCCGCGCGGCGACGGCTTCGGTCGCCATGCCGACCTCGGCCCAGATGCCCCAGGCCAGCGCCAGCACCCGCGTCCGCCCGCCCGCCCGGCTTTCCGCCCAGGCATCGAGGAACGCATTGGCCGCGACGTAATCCACCTGACCCGCCGGGGTCGTGGCCGTGGAGGACGACGAGAACGCCACGATCGCCCGTACCGACCCGTCGGGAAACAGCCTGTCGATCAGTTGCGTGCCATGGACCTTGGGGGCCAGCACGTTCTCGATCGCGCCCGGATCGCGGGCCAGGAACGGCCCGTCATCCACCGTTCCGGCAGCGTGAACGACCACATCGAGCGCCCCGAACCGCGCCCGCACCGCGTCCCGCGCCGCCGTCATCTCTGACAGGTTGCACACGTCCGCGGCCACGACCATGACCTCTACGCCCATTGCCTCCAGCCCCCGGACGGCGGCGATCCGCGCGACCGCGTCGCCCGTGGCCTTCGGCCAGTCGGCCCGGTCGGGCAGACCCGACCGCGACAGCAATGCCAGCCGCACACCCTTGATGCGGCGCGCCAGTTCCCGGGCCAGCGTCAGCCCGATCCCGCCAAGCCCCCCGGTCACGAACACGACCGGCGGTTCGCCGTCCGTTCCCGGCGCGAACACATCGGGCAGCGCCGCAGCCTCGGGCAGGGATTCCGCCCGCCAGGCGCGCTCGAAGCGCCGCTCCCCCCGCCAGGCCACCTGCCGGGTGCCAGGCGTGGCGACCAGATCCTCGATGACCCTGCTCGCCAGCCGGTCCAGCCCCTCGTCGCGGCTGCGGCCTTTAGCGGGCAGCACCACATCCACGGCGGCCGCCGTGAATCCCGGCACCTCGCGCGGGATCACCATCAGCGGCCCCAGCGCGGTCGCGCGTTCCGGATAGGCCACGCGTTCGCCCGGCAGGGCGGCGGCGCCGGTCGTCACGGCCGTCACATGGATCGGCACCGGCACGCCTTCGTCGGCAAGCGCCTGGCCAAGGAACAGAAGCGACCAGAACCCCTGTTCGAGGTTGCGGTGAAAGAACGACGACCCGGGCCGGAATGTCTCGGCCTCGGTCACGCCCCAGAAATGGCCGATCCGCTGCGGGGCGAGGCCCCGTCCCATGAGGTCACGAACAAGCAGGTCGAAGCCTTCGCGCCCCTGTTCGGTGGCGACCACATACGTCATGTCGCCCGTGCGTGCGAAGGCGTCGCCCGTGCGCACCTCGACCACCCGGTGCCCGGCGTCACGCAACCGCGCGATCACGCGCGCGGCCAGCCCCGCCCCGTCCGACAGGATCGCCCAGGTCATCGGGGCCACGGCTTCGGGCCGGTCAGGGTCTTCGGCCTCGGTGTCGGCGGCGGCGGGCTTCCACACGGGGCGCCATCCCCAACCTGCGACATCATCGACCCGTTCGGGCAACAGGGCTGCATCCTCGACCGTGTCGGTGCCCGGCACCGCGCTGCCCGGAGCGATGAAGTAGCTTTGCCGCTGGAACGGATAGGTCGGCAGCGGCACGCGCCGACGCGGCCCCTCGCCCCAGATCGCGGCCCAGTCCGCCTCGACCCCCATCGCCCAGAGCCGGGCGATCCCGCCCATGAAGTGGATATCGTCGGGAACCTTCTGGTCGGGGTGGCGCAGGCTGGACAGTACCTGGTTCGACGGCACGCCACAGGCCTGCGCGAGCGATCCCAGCGTACGCCCCGGCCCGCATTCCAGGAACACGCGCGGCGCCGCGCCATGCAGATATTTGATACCGTCGGCATAGCGCACCGTGTTGCGCAGATGCGCGACCCAGTAGTCGGGACTCGTCGCCTCGGCCGCCGTCAACGGAAGGCCGGTGCGGTTGGAAATCACCGGAATCGTCGGCGCCTTCAGCGTCATCCCCCGCAAGTGCGCACCGAAGTCCGCCAGGATCGGTTCCAGCATCCGCGAATGGGCAGCGATGTCGATGGCCACGCGCTGCGTCTCGATCCCTTCGGATGCCAGCATCCGCTGCAGGCTGGCCAGATCAGCATCGGGACCCGAGACCACGCACAACTCGGCCCCGTTGACCGAGGCAAGGTCCAGCGTGTCGCCCAGCCAGTCCCGTGTGGCATCCTCGGACAGCGGCACGCTCAGCATGCCGCCGCGCGGCACGGTGTCGAACAGCCGCCCGCGCGTCAGCACCAGGTCGATGCCCGCCTCGAATTCCATCACACCGGCCACACAGGCGGCCGCGTTCTCGCCCATCGAATGGCCGATCATCGCGGCAGGGCGTACCCCCCAGCTCATCCACAGATGCGCCAGCGCGACCTCGGTGATGAAGATCAGGGGCAGTTGAACCGACGGCCGCTTCAGCGTTTCCGCCGCGGCGGCCTCGTCCCCGGTTTCCGGCAGCCACAGGGCGCGGATGTCATAGTCAAGCTGCGGCGCCAGATGTGCCAGCCCCCGGTCCATCCAGTCGCGGAAGACGGGTTCCGTGTCATAGAGGCCCCGCGCCATGGTCGGATACTGCGCGCCCCCGCCGGGGAACAGGAAAACGACCTCGGGCGGCTCGGACAGGACAGAGTGCGAGAACACGCGGTCGCGGCTGCCCTGCTCCAGCAGCGCGGCGGCTTCCTCGTGGGTCTCGGCGACCACCACCCGGCGATGGTCGAAGGCGCGGCGCCCGTGCTTCAGTGTCCAGGCCACATCTGCCAGCGGCTGGTCGGGCCGCGCGCGCAG
>CAYYOE010000228.1:0-5254 GCA_964473055.1 uncultured Rhodobacterales bacterium
ATGGCCAGGGCACCAACGTGCGCGACTGGCTGTTCGTGGAAGACCACGCCGACGCGCTGCTGACCGTGATCGATAAGGGCGAGGTCGGTCGCAGCTACAACATCGGCGGCGAGAACGAGGCCGCGAACATCGACATCGTCCGCAAGATCTGCGCGCTCATCGACGAACGCCGCCCCGCAGGCGCGCCCCACGACCGGCTGATCACCTTCGTCACGGACCGGCCCGGCCACGACTTCCGCTATGCCATCGACCCGACCCGCATCCGCACCGAACTCGGCTGGCGCCCGTCCGTGACGCTGGATCAGGGGCTGGCACGCACCGTGGACTGGTATCTGGCGAACGAGGACTGGTGGCGGGCCCTGCAGGACCGCCAGGGCGTCGGCCAACGCCTGGGCGTCGCCTGATGCGACTGCTGGTATTCGGCCGGACCGGGCAGGTGGCGACCGAGCTTGCCCGGATCGCCCCGGACGCGACCTTTCTCGGTCGCGATGCCGCCGACCTCGCCGATCCGCCCGCCTGCGCCGCCGCCATCGCCACCCACCGACCCGACGCCGTCATCAACGCCGCCGCCTGGACCTCTGTCGACCGCGCGGAGGCCGAGGAAGCTGCCGCCCACACGGTCAACGCCGACGCGCCCGCCGCGATGGCCGGGGCCTGCGCGACGCTGGACGTGCCCTTCGTCCACATCTCGACCGACTACGTCTTCGACGGCGCAGGCCACGCCCCCTTCGCCCCCGACGCGCCCACAGGCCCGCTCGGCGCCTATGGCCGCACGAAGCTGGCGGGTGAAGCGGCGGTCCGGGCCAGCGGCGCCCCGCATGCGATCCTGCGCACGTCCTGGGTGTTCTCGGCCCATGGCGCGAACTTCGTGAAGACCATGCTGCGCCTGTCCGATAGCCGCGACCGGCTGACCGTTGTCGCCGACCAGACCGGCGGCCCCACCCCTGCCGCCGCCATCGCCCGGGCCTGCCTGACCATCGCCGCGCAACTCGTCAGCGATCCGGCGAAATCGGGCACCTACCACTTTTCGGGCGCCCCTGATGTCACCTGGGCCGACTTCGCCCGCGCGATCTTCGCGGCTGCCGGGCGGACCACGCAGGTCGCGGACATCCCGACCTCCGCATTCCCGACCCCCGCCCGTCGCCCGGCGAACTCGCGGCTCGACTGCACCACCACCGACGCCACCTTCGGCATCCCGCGCCCCGACTGGCACGCGGGACTGGCCGCCGTGCTCAAGGACCTCGCCCAATGACCAATGCCTCCAACCGCAAGGGCATCATCCTCGCCGGCGGGTCGGGCACCCGGCTTTTTCCCATCACCATGGGCGTCTCCAAGCAGCTCCTGCCGCTCTACGACAAGCCAATGGTCTACTACCCGCTCAGCGTGCTGATGCTTGCCGGCATCCGGCAGATCGCGATCATCACCACGCCGGACGACCAGCCGCAGTTCCAGCGCCTGATGGGCGACGGGTCGCAATGGGGGCTGTCGTTCGAATGGATCGTCCAGCCCTCGCCCGACGGGCTGGCACAGGCCTATCTGCTCGCGCGCGATTTCCTGGCCGGCGCGCCCTCCGCCATGGTGCTGGGCGACAACATCTTCTTCGGGCATGGCCTTCCGCAGGTGCTGGCCGCCGCCGACGCCCGGGGGACGGGCGGCACAGTCTTCGGCTACCATGTGGCCGACCCCGAACGCTACGGCGTGGTCGACTTCGCCCCCGACGGCACCGTCCGCGCGGTCATCGAGAAGCCGGCCGTGCCCCCCTCCAGCTACGCCGTCACCGGCCTCTACTTCCTCGACGGCACCGCGCCCGACCGCGCCGCGCGGGTGCAGCCCTCGGCCCGGGGCGAACTGGAAATCACCTCGCTGCTCGAGACCTACCTCGCCGACGGTCAGCTGTCGGTGGAACGCATGGGCCGCGGATTCGCCTGGCTCGACACCGGCACCCACGGCAGCCTGCTCGACGCCGGCAACTTCGTCCGCACCCTGACCGAACGCCAGGGCCTGCAGGTCGGCTCGCCCGACGAGATCGCCTTCGCCCAGGGCTGGATCGACCGCGCCCAACTGGCCGCCCGCGCGAAGCTCTTCGGAAAGAACGACTACGGCGCCTACCTCGCCCGCCTCGCCGCAGACTGACCCGCAGACTGACCCTGCGCCGTCCTGCGGACTGCCTGCGCTTCGACGTGGCCCAAATATCCCGGGGGAATCGCAGCCAAAGGCTGCGATGGGGGCAGCGCCCCCGCGTTGCCTCAGCCCGCGCGGTTGTAGACGTCCTCATACCGCACGATGTCATCCTCGCCCAGGTAACTGCCGGTCTGCACCTCGATCAGGAACATCGGCACCTTGCCGGGGTTGGCCATCCGGTGCACCTCGCCCAAGGGGATGTAGACCGACTGGTTTTCCGCCAGCAGCTTCTTCTCGGCGCCCACCGTCACCTCGGCCGTGCCTGCCACCACCACCCAGTGTTCGGCCCGGTGGTGGTGCGACTGCAAGGACAGGATGCCACCCGGCTTCACCATGATCCGCTTCACCTGGAACCGGTCACCCAGGATCAGCGTCTCGTACCAGCCCCAAGGCCGGTGATAGCGCGGGTATTCCGTCGCCTGCGCCGCGCGGGCCTTCTGCAGGGTCACCACAGCCTCGCGCACGCGCTGGCTCTGGTCCAGGTCGGCGACCAGCACCGCGTCGCGCATCGCCACCGCCACCACGTTCTTCAGCCCGATGCCCACCAGTTGCATCGACGGCTCCTCGGCGCGCAGGAAGGTACGCTCGCATCCGATGGCATGGGCATTGCCCTGCGCCACCACGCCCGTCCCGTCGGGACCGGCCGCCTGCCACAACGCGTCCCAGCTGCCCAGATCGCTCCAGTCCGAGGCCAGCGGCACGGCCGACAGGTTCGCGGCCTTTTCCATCACCGCATAGTCGATCGACGCCGCGCGCACGGTCTTGAAGGCTTCCTCCTCCAGCCGGAAGAACCCCAGGTCCGTCCGACCGCCCGCCACCGCCGCGCGGCAGGGCGCGATCATGTCCGGTGCATGCGCCTCGAACGCGGCCAGCATGTCGCGCACCCGGAACAGGAAGATGCCCGCGTTCCACAGGTGGTGGCCGCTGGCCAGCAGTTCCGCCGCCCGCGCGGCGTCGGGCTTTTCGACGAAACCGCGCAGGTCCACCGCCTGCCCCGGCACTGCCGGTCCCGCAAGGTCGAGATAGCCATAGGCCGTCTCGGCCCGGGTCGGCACCACGCCGAAGGTCACGATCCGCCCGGCGCGCGCGGCCTCGGCCCCGGCCAGCACCGACCGGCGGAACCCTTCCGCGTCGGCAATCGCATGATCGCTGGGCGCCACCAGCATCAGCGCGTCGGGATCACTCTCCAGCATCAGGGCGGCGGTCAGGATCGCGGGCGCGGTATTCCGCGGCGCGGGTTCGATCACCACGCGCGCGTCCATCAGGCCTGCTGCGGCCACCTGTTCCGTGGCGATGAAACGGAAATCGGCGTTCGTCAGCACCAGGGGCGCCGCGAACCCTTCGCCCGACAGCCGCGCCAGCGTGTCCTGGAACAGCGATCGCCCGCCCAGAAGGTCGATGAACTGCTTCGGATAGGCTGCCCGCGATGACGGCCACAGCCGCGTTCCGGACCCGCCGCACAATACCACCGGATGTATCATCTGCCTCTCGCCCTTCTGGCCTTTCGCCGCGCCGCCCTGATGGGCGGCACCCGCGCCCTGCGCCCATACCTCGCACCGCGACGTTTCCACAGGGTGAACGCGCGATTCACCGGTTTATTGACGGATGCTGCGGCGAAAGGATGGCGCCCGTCAGGAAATGGCGTCAGCCGAGCGCATCGAAGATCAGCTTCACCGCGATCACCGCCAGCACCGCCAGCGTCACCCGGTCGAACGCCTGGACGCTGATCTTCCGCGCCAGCCAGGCCCCTACCGGCATTCCGGCAAACAGCGGGATCAGCGCCAGAAGGCTCAGCGCCGCGCGGTCCGCCGTCAGGATGCCCAGCGCCGCCAGCGTCGGGATCTGCACCACCGACATCATCGCGAAGAAGACGGAAATCGTCGCGATGAACTGCGGGCGCGGCAGGCCCATGGCGTTCAGGAACGTCACCGACACCGGCGCCGACATGCCGCCCGCGCCCTGCAGGACGCCGCCCACCACGCCGACAGGCCCGCTCAACGCATCGGCGGTTCGGGGTGCCAGCCGCCAGCCCGGCCGCGCCAGCCGGAACGCGATATAGAGAAGGGTCGCCCCCGCCACCGTGCCCATCAGCACCTCGGCGGGCAGCGCGGCCAGCAGGAACGACCCCACCAGCGCCCCGAGCACACCGCCGCCCGCGAACATCCAGGTGAACCGGCGCGAGATCTGCGAGGTGCGGAACCGCCACCCCTGCCACAGGTTGGTGCAGAGGTTGGGGATAGTGAACAGCGCCACCGCCATCGGCACGTTGAAGAACAGCGTCAGCACCGGCACGCCGATCACCGGCGACCCGGCACCTGTGGCGCCCTTCAGGATGCCGCCCAGGCCTAGGCCCAGCGCCATCAGCAACAGGTCGGTCAGGGTGGGCATCGGCGGCGGGCCTTTCTTTCGGGTCGGATTTCCCTACGCCTGCCGCATCCGGGACGGAAGCACCAGCACCCGCGGCCTATGCGCCCGACGGGATTCGGATACGGGGAGTGGATGCACCGAGGCCCCCCTCGCGTTGACGTTCCGGGTGCGCACCGTAACTGTCGCGGTCAAGAATGGGGAGGGGATCGCATGGCCGAGGCACGGCACTTCATCGGCGGCGAGTGGGTGGCGGGCAGCGCGCCGCTGGCCGACAGCCTGAACCCCGCCACGCTGGCCCCCGTGGGCCGCTTCCACCCCGGCAGCCGAACGCTCGCTGACGACGCCTGCCGCCTCGCCCGGTTGGCGTTCCGGGCCATGGACTGGTCCGACAATCCCCGCCGCCGCGCCCAGGCGATGCTGGAAGTCGCCGACCGGCTGGAAGCCGCGAAAGACGCCATCGCCGACATGGTGGTGGCCGAGAACGGCAAGCTGCGATCCGAGGCGATGGGCGAAACCCTCGCCGCGATCTCGGAAACCCGCTACTACGCGGGCCTCGCCCGCAACATCCGGGGCACGATGCAGGAAATCCTGCCCGGCACCCTGTCTCTGTTCCACCGCGAACCCGCGGGAGTGGCCGCCATCATCGTGCCCTGGAACGCGCCGGTCACGCTGCTGATGCGGTCGCTCGCCCCTGCCCTCGCCGCAG
>CAYYOE010000229.1:0-5225 GCA_964473055.1 uncultured Rhodobacterales bacterium
TCTATTACGAGGACACCGATCTGGCGGGCATCGTCTACTATGCGAACTACCTGCGTTTCATCGAACGCGCCCGTACCGAATGGGTGCGGACGCTCGGCATCGACCAGACCCGTCTGCGCGCGGATCAGGGCATCGTGTTCGCTGTGCGACGGGTCGAGGCCGACTACCTCGCCCCCGCCCGTTTCGACGACCTCCTGACGGTGACCACCGCCCCCATCGCCGCCACCGGCGCCAGCCTGACACTGACCCAGGACATCCGGCACGACACCACCCACCTGTTCGCCGCCCGCGTCACGCTGGTGGCGCTTGGCCCCACCGGCCGGCCCGCCCGCCTGCCGCCCGCGCTGCGCTCCGCCCTCCACGTTTGATCCGCCTGTCGCTTCGACGTGGTCCAAATATCCTCGGGGGGGTGAGGCGCGCCCGGAACGATGTCCGGTGGACATCGTTCAGCGCCGAACGCCCGAGCCCCTTGGGCGAGGGCCGGGCCGGAGGCCCGTCCGGGGGGCAGACAGCCCCCCACGCGATCAACCCACCGCGTACCGCGATTGCACAAGGCCCGACGCAAAGGCCTGCGTCCCCAGGTGCCGCAGCCGGACATCGGCCGGAAGCGCGCCGAACAGGGGCAGTCCCGACCCCAGCAGCACCGGCACCCGGGTGATTACCATGTCCGCAATCGCCCCCGCGGCCAGATATCCGCAGATGACCTGCCCGCCATCGATGTAGGCCCGCCGCCAGCCCATCGCCGCCGTCGCCGCCCGCGCCTCGGCGATGCCACGGACCAGACGCACCTGTCCGCGCAGAGCGTCGGGCACCTCGCCGTCTGCCAGAGTGCGGCTGACCACCACCAATGGCAGCGCATAGGGCCAGGGGTCGAACCCAAGCGCCACGCGGAACGTGGCCGCACCCATCACGATCCCGTCCATGCCCGCGATGAACGCGTCATAGCCGTGGTCCTCCGCTTCGGGCATCGCCACCTCGTCCGTCCCCATCCCGGGCAGCCAGTCAAGCCCGCCACCTGGACGGGCGATGTAGCCATCCAGGCTGGTGGCGATGAACACATGCCCCGTCGTCATGCCCAAGTCTCTCCGTTCCCGATGCGGTTATGGCCGGTTCCCGCCCAGTCTCGCGTCGATGTGTTGGCGTTCGTCTTGCGATTCCTGTATTGCTTGCGTCAAGAGCGGCGATCACGCCGCCGAAACCCGAGCAGGTTCACCGATGGACACGACAACACTTGCCGCTGGGCAGGACCTCGACTTCTCATTCCTCGCGCTTTTCCTGAAGGCGACCTTCACCAACAAGGTGGTGCTGGTGGTGCTGATCCTGGCATCCATCTGGTCATGGGGGGTGATCATCCAGAAGCACCTCGACTACCGCCGGGCCAAGCGCGAGGCCGATGCCTTCGACGCCGCCTTCTGGTCGGGGGAGCCCCTGGACGAGCTCTATGACCGGATCGGCGAGGCGCCATCCGGGCCGGCCGAAAAGATCTTTGCGGCCGGGATGCTGGAATGGCGCCGCAGCCACCGGCAGGACGGGCGGCTGATCGCGGGCGCGCAGGCGCGCATCGACCGGTCGATGAACGTGGCGATCGCGAAAGAGGCCGAGATCCTGAACAAGGGGCTGGGCTATCTGGCGACCGTGGGGGCCACCGCGCCCTTCATCGGGCTGTTCGGCACGGTCTGGGGGATCAAGTACAGCTTCGAGCAGATCGCGATCAGCCAGAACACCAATCTGGCCGTGGTGGCACCGGGCATCGCCGAGGCGCTTCTGGCCACCGCGCTGGGGCTTCTGGCCGCAATCCCGGCGGTGATCTTCTACAACAAGCTGTCGGGCAACAGCGACCAGATCGTGGGCAGCTACGAATCCTTCGCCGACGAATTCGCGACCATCCTGTCGCGCCAGCTGGACACCTGAGATGGGACCGACCGGGGGCGCCCGCGGCGGGGTGATGGGCAAGCGCGGCTCGCGCGTGCGCCGCGGTCGCGCCGGGGCGATGTCCGAGATCAACATCACCCCCTTCGTGGACGTGATGCTGGTGCTTCTGATCATCTTCATGGTGGCCGCGCCGATGCTGACGGTCGGGGTGCCGGTGGACCTGCCGCGCACCGCTGCAGCCGCCCTGCCGACCGAACAGGAGGAACCGCTGACCGTCAGCCTGATGGCGGACGGGCGCGTGGCGATCATGACGACGGAGGTGCCGGAGTCCGACCTGGTCGCGCGCCTGCGGGCGGTGGCGGCGGAACGCACGTCGAACCGGCTGTTCCTGCGCGCGGACGGGTCCATCCCCTATGCCCGCGTGATGGAGGTGATGGGCGCCCTGAACGCCGGCGGTTTCTCCAACATCGGGCTGGTGACCGAACCGGGGGGCCCACGCCTGGACGGCCGGGCGCCCGGCCAGGGCGGCTAGGGACTTGTGGCGGCGCATGGATACCGGGACGCGGGTCTCCGCGGTCCTGCACGGGCTGATCGTGCTCTGGGCGCTTGTGGGCGGTGTGTTCCTGCGTGACCGGGCGCCGCTGGTGCCGCAGGTGGCCAATGTCTCGGTGATCTCGGGCGAGGAATTTGCCGCGCTCTCGGCGGGCGGGCCTCCCCCCGCGGCCAGCCCCGAGCCGGACCAGCCCGCCGCCCCCGAGGCGACGCCTTCGCCGACACCGGCCCCCGTGGCGACACCGGTGCCACCGCTGCGCCCCGAACCGCCCACACCTGCCCCGGCGCCCACGCCCGAACCGGCCCCGCAACCCGACCCGGCCCCGCAACCCGACCCGGCCCCCGCCCCGCCGGAGCCCGCCCCGCCGGAGCCCGCGCCCCTGCCCGATCCCTCGCCCATCGACCCCGGGTCCACCACGGCCGCGCCGGGCGACACGCCCACGCCCGAGGCAGTGGACCGCGTCGCACCCGAGGCCGCGCCAACCCCGCAGGACGATACCGCGGTGTCCGAAACCCCGGCGCCCGAAGTCGCGCCCGACGCCGACGCGCCCCCTGTGGCCGAAGAGTTGCCCCCCGCCGAGGCACCCGCCGCCACCACCCAGATCGTGACCGAGGCGACACGGCCCACCGCGGCCCCGGAAACCAGCGTGCGCCCGCGCGCCCGGCCCGCCGCACCGACCCCGGCGCCCCAGCCCGTGCAGCAGGCCCAGCCGACGCCGCAACCCACCCCGCAACCCGCCCCGACCCCCGATGCCGCGCCCGCCGATGCCATCGCCGACGCGTTGGCCGCGGCGCTGGCCGGTCAGGACAGCCCCCCCACGCCATCGCCCGGCGCGACCGGGGGCCTGGGCGCTGGCCTGACCTCCGGCGAACGCGATGCCTTCCGGCTGGCCGTGCAGCGCTGCTGGAGCGTCGACGTGGGGGGACAGTCGGCCAATGTCGTGGTGACGGTGCGGTTCGAACTGGCACCGAACGGAACAGTGGTGAACGATCGCGTCGACCTGATCGACGCTTCGGGCGGAACTGCCGACGCGCAGCGCACCGCCTTTGACAATGCCCGGCGCGCCATCCTGCGCTGCCAGCGGGGCGGCTTTCCGCTGCCCGCCGACAAGTATGACCAGTGGCGGCAGGTAGAGGCCGTCTTCAACCCCGAGGGAATGAGGCTGAGATGACCTGGACCTTCCGACTGGCCCTGACACCGGTTCTGGCCGCCGCCGTCCTGCTGTTGACGGCAGCCGCCCCCGCGCAGGCGCAGGGCCCCTTGCGAATCGAGATCACCGAAGGCGTGATCGAGCCGCTGCCCGTGGCGATTCCGACCTTCATCGCCGAAAGCCCGGCGGCCCAGCAATACGCCGAGCAGATCACCCGCGTGGTGGCTGCCGACCTGACCGGGACCGGGCTGTTCCGCGAGATCCCGCAAGGCGCCCATATCGCGCGGGTGACGTCCTTCGACAGCCCGGTGGCCTTCGCCGACTGGAAGGCGATCAACGCGCAGGCGCTGGTGACGGGGTCGGTCAGCGTCACCTCCGATGGCAGGATCACGGTCAAGTTCCGGCTGTGGGACGTGTTCTCGGACACCGCGCTCGGCGACGGGTTGCAGTTCGGCGGCACGGCGACGGGCTGGCGGCGCATGGCGCACAAGGTGGCCGACCAGGTTTATTCCCGGATCACCGGCGAGGGCGGGTATTTCGACAGCCGCGTGGTCTTCGTGTCGGAATCCGGGCCCAAGGACCGGCGTGCGAAACGCCTGGCGATCATGGATTACGACGGGGCAAACGTGCAGTACCTGACGGACGCCAGTTCCATCGTGCTGGCCCCCCGCTTTTCGCCGCAGGGCGACCGGGTGATCTACACCAGCTATGCGGGCGGTTTCCCGCGGATCTTCGTCCTCGACGTGGCCACCGTGCAGAGCCGCCCGCTGGCGCTGCCCGCCGAACAGCTGACCTTCGCGCCACGCTTCTCGCCCGATGGCCGGGCGGTGATCTATTCGCTGTCCGAAGGCGGCAATACCGACCTCTACCGCCTCGACCTGGCGTCAGGACAGGCTGCCCGCCTGACCACCACGCCGTCGATCGAGACCGCGCCTTCCTACAGCCCGGACGGGTCGCGCATCGTGTTCGAAAGCGACCGCTCGGGCAACCAGCAGCTCTACGTCATGCCCGCGAACGGCGGCGAGGCGACGCGGATCAGCTTTGGCCCCGGGCGCTACGGCACGCCCGTCTGGTCGCCGCGCGGCGACCTGATCGCCTTCACCAAGCAGCACCAGGGCCGTTTCCACATCGGCGTGATGCGCACCGACGGATCCGAAGAGCGGCTTCTGACCGCCAGCTTCCTGGACGAGGGCCCGACATGGGCGCCGAACGGCCGCGTCATCATGTTCACGCGCGAGACTGCCGGCGCCGACGGGGCACCGGCGCTGTTCTCGGTCGATGTGTCGGGGCGCAACCTGCGGCGGGTTCCGACCGAGACGGCAGCCAGCGATCCGGCGTGGTCGCCGCTGTTGCCGTGAGGTGATTCCCAAGGCGCACGGGGAATGCTAGGGTGCGCCGCAATCGGGCACATAACAAACGGACAGGTGACATGAAGCTTCTGACAATGGCGGTTCTGGTTGCCGCGCTGGCGGCCACGGCCTGCACCAACGCGAACCGGTTCGGGCGCGGCGGCGCGGATGGCGCGGGCGCGGGCGGCATCGGCGCAGGCAATCTCGGCGATCCCTCCGACCCGCGGTCGCTGGCCTACTTCAACCAGACGGTCGGCGACCGGGTGTTCTTTGCGGTGGACCAGTCGACGCTGTCGGACGA
>CAYYOE010000230.1:0-5223 GCA_964473055.1 uncultured Rhodobacterales bacterium
GCAGCAGCTTGTGCGAGAACACGATGTCGTCGGCGGTCACCGGCGTGCCATCGGAAAACCGCGCCTCGGGGCGAAGGTGAAAGATCACCCAGTCCTCGGACGGGGGGTACTCCATCGTCGTGCAGAGCAGGCAGTAGTTGGCCGAAACCTCGTCCGAGGTGCCGGTCAGGATGCGCTCGTACATGATGGTCGACAGCGACGCGGGCGTGCCCCGTAGCGTCGAATAGGCGTTGAAGCTGTCGTATGTCCCCTCCGCCGCGATCCGGATCTCGCCGCCTTTCGGCGCGTCGGGGTTGACGTAGTCGAGATGCGGGAAATCGGCCGGGTATTTCAGGTCGCCAAAGGTGGAATACCCATGCGTGACGATCGTGTCCTGGCCCCAGGACGGGGTCGCCAGCAGCCAGACCGTGGCGGCCAGCCCCGCCAGCAGGGCGCCCGGTGGCACGCGGGGGCGCAGATGGGCGGCCCGGGTGGCGGCGGAAACGGGGCGTCGGTCGGACATGGGCACCTCTGCGGGAAAGATGGGAACCGGCACGCTACAATTTAAGCTAAAGTCCGCAGAGTCGACTGTTCAAGTTGATTATCCGTGAACATGTTGCGAGCAACCCCGCCGCAAAGACAAAAGCCGCCCCTGCGGGCGGCTTTCCGGCGGTCTCCTTCACGCAGACTTGCGCGATCACCCCTCGGTCGCCGCAAGGAAGGCGATCAGGTTCGCGCGGTCCTGCACGCTGGCCATGCCGTTGTAGGACATCCGGTTGCCCGGCGCATAGGACCGCGGGTTCGCAAGGAAGCCGTTCAGGTGTTCGGGTGTCCAGACATCCACCGCTGCCGACAGCGCGCCCGAGTAGGCAAAGCCCGCCACGGCATCCGGCGCCCGGCCAACGATACCGTTCAGATGCGGGCCGGTGCCGTCCGACCCGTCCAGCCGGTGGCACGACGCACAGGCGCGCCACAGCCGGTCGCCCGCCGACGGATCGGCCGCAGCAAGGATCACTTCAAAGTCCACCTCGGGCTCGGGCTCGGCCGGGGCGCCGTCGCCAGTGTCGATGGCATAGGCCAGTGTGCGTTCGCCATGATAGGTCGTATCGGTGTGATACAGTCCCTCGGCGACCCACTTGGCCAGCAGGAACACCAGGAGCGACCCGCACAGCGCGCCGGTGATCTTGGTCAGGGTCATCGTGTCGAACATGTCGCGGTCCGCCTTCAGCCATCGTCGCGCGGTGTCTACATGCTTCCGTCGCCCGGCATCAAGCGATATGACCCGCGACGAAACGACTTAGGGGCTTGACGCCCTCGCGGCCTGCCGGGGGCCCATGCGGGGCTGCCACCCCGCCCCCGGACCGCGCGGCGCAAGGGGGGTATACCATGGCCGGACGCATCGCCTTTCAGGGGGAACCCGGGGCCTATTCCCATCAGGCCTGCCGCGAGGCGCGGCCCGACCACACGCCCCTGCCCTGCCCGACCTTCGAGGACGTGATCGAATCCGTGCGCCGCGGCGACGCGGACCTGGCCATGTTGCCGGTGGAAAACACGACCTACGGGCGCGTGGCCGACATCCACCGCCTGCTGCCCGCGTCGGGCCTGCATATCGTGGACGAGGCCTTCGTGCGGGTGCACATCAATCTGCTTGGCGTGCGCGGGGCGCAACTTGGCGGGGTGCGGAAGGCGCTGTGCCACCTTGTGCTGCTGCCGCAATGCGGGGCCTTCCTGCGGGCCAACGGGATCGAGGGTGCGATCACCACCGACAATGCCCGCGGCGCGCGCGAGGTGTCCGAGCGGGGCGATCCCAGCCTGGCGGCGCTCGCATCCGACCTTGCCGCCGAGGTCTATGGCCTCGATATCCTGGCCCGCCACATCGAGGACGCAGAGCACAACACCACGCGCTTCCTGATCATGTCGCGCGAACCCGACTACAAGCGGCGCGGCAACCACGGCATGATGACGACCTTTGTCTTCCGGGTGCGCAACATCCCCGCCGCGCTCTACAAGGCGCTGGGGGGCTTTGCCACGAACGGCATCAACATGACGAAGCTCGAAAGCTACATGGTGGACGGGTCGTTCAACGCCACCCAGTTCTACGCCGACATCGAAGGCCACCCCGACGATCGCAGCGTGAGGCTGGCGCTGGAAGAACTGGATTACTTCACTTCGGAAGTGAAGGTGCTGGGCGTCTACCCGGCGGATCCGCGGCGTCGCTGACCGCGGTCTGAACGCGTCTCAGCCGGGCTCTCTGCGCCCCAGCCCATCGGCCCAGGCCGCCAGTCCCTGCGACAGGCGCCCCGACAACCGGCGCTTGCCCACCCGCAGCGCCTGCAGGACCACACGCGCCTTGAATGTCGAGGCACGCATGTCGATACCCACAATGATCCGCGTCCGCGCGGGCGCCAGCGCGACCAGCTTCACGTCGAACAGCACCGTCATGCCGCCGATCACCGATGTCACCGCGAACCCCTCGGACGGGGCATAGCGGGTCAGGACACTGTCGATCTGGCGGTTGCGCCCACGCAGCCGGGCGACGGACGACCAGGCGATACCGGGGGCGGTCGGCAGGCGTGTCTCGGTCCGAACGATCTGGGCACCCCGTGCCTTCAGGCGCTGTTCCGCGGCCTCGAAGTCCGACGCAGCCGCGAATACCTGTTCGCGCGGCATTTCCACATCGGTCCGGGCGGATATCTTCAACGCCCCTACTCCAGGGTATCGGCCAGCCAACGGCCGATCAAGTAGCCCGCGATGGCACCGTGCCGCGGCGGACGGATGTCGGGGTGCTGTCCCGCGACGGCGGCCAGCATGTCCCCCTTTGTCACCCAGCGCGCAGCCTCCAGCTCGACCGGGTCGAGGGTGATGTCCTCGGACAGCGCCTCGGCGCGGCAGCCCAGCATCAACGACGCCGGGAAGGGCCAGGGCTGGCTTGACAGGTAGTCCACCCGGCCCACGGCCACGCCCGTTTCCTCGGCCACCTCGCGGCGCACCGCGGCCTCGATCGTCTCGCCCGGCTCGACGAAGCCCGCCAGAAGCGAGAACATCCCCGGCGGCCATCCGGGCGAGCGACCGATCAGCAGCCGGTCCCCACGCGTGACTAGCATGATCACGACCGGATCGGTGCGCGGAAAGTGCTTGGCCTCGCAGACCGTGCAGGTCCGCTGCCAGCCCGCCGCCGTGGGCAGGCTGGCCGCGCCGCATCGCGCGCAGAACCGATGCGTCGCGTGCCACCCGGTCACGGCGCGGGCGGTGGCAAGGACACTGGCATCCTGCGGACACAGCCGTGTCATGATCGCGCGCAGTTCGGCGAATCTGTGATCAGAGGCCAGGTCGGGGTGGCGCTGTTCGGACGGATCGAGGAAGGCGCCCAGCGTGTCGGGAACCTCGGGCGGCTCCCAGCCAGACACATCGACGGCAAAACGGGGCGCCTTGCCGGGGGCCAAACCCAGAAAGATCGGCGGTTCCTGCGCAAGGGCCACAACCGGATGGCGCGACGGCAACCAGCCCGGCGCCAATGTGTCCGACGCGCCCTCGCCGCCCGCGACCAGCGGCTTGCCCCGCCACAGCGGCAGGATACGCGCCGAAGCGCCGGACGCGCGATCCAGGATGTCGTGGCCTTCGCGCAGATGGGCCGCCCGGTCGAACGCCCGCCCGGGCGGCGCGCCGAATGTCACCGTCTCCGCATCCCGCATCCCTGACCCACCCGTTCCCTTGCCCGGCAACGGGTGCCAGATGCGGGCGGGCCATGCAATCGCGTCCGATCCAATTTCGCGCCAGGATGGCGCGGCGCGCTTTTCATTCCCGCCTGACGGGATATCCTGCCCGCAAGCGCCCCTCGGCACCAGCCGGAAAGGACAGGACGACATGCGGTGCAGCCAGCCCCCGACGACACCGCAGGCCCTGAAGTGAACGACGTTGCCCCGTTTCCGGGCCGCCCGCGCGCCGGCACCGTACATCTCCGGCTGCTGGGGACGACCGACCTGCACGTCCATGTCCTGCCCTACGACTACTACGCCGACCGACCGATGGGCGGGATCGGCCTGTCCCAGGCCGCCGCCAGCATCGCCCGACTGCGCGCCGGGGCGGCCAACAGCCTGCTGTTCGACAACGGGGATTTCCTGCAGGGCAACCCGCTGGGCGATTGGGTCGCCTTCGGGCGCGGACTGAAACCCGGCGATCTGCATCCCGCGATCGCGGCGATGAACGCGGTGGGGTTCGATGCCGCAACGCTGGGCAACCACGAATTCAACCACGGGCTGGATTTCCTGATGACCGCGCTGGCCCGGGCTGCCTTTCCCGTCGTCTGCGCCAATGTCGCGCTACAGCAAGGCGACCACCCCGCCGACGACCAGACGCTGCTGCCGCCCTGCGTACTGCTGGACCGGACCGTGACGGACGGCGCCGGGATGCCGCATGCAATCCGGGTGGGCGTCATCGGGCTGGTGCCGCCGCAGATCCTGCAATGGGACCACCAGCATCTGTGCGGCCGGGTGTGGACGCGCGATATCGTCACAACGGCGCAGGCCCTGGTGCCGCGGATGCGGGCGAAAGGGGCGGATATCGTCGTGGCGCTGTCCCATTCCGGGATCGGCCCGGCGACCCACCGCGACGGCATGGAAAACGCCACCGTGCCGCTGGCCGCCGTTCCGGGGATCGACGCGGTCATGGCCGGACACATCCACAAGGTCTTTCCCGGCCCGGGCTTTGCGGGGATCGACGGGGTCGATGCGCAGGCAGGCACGATCCACGGCAAACCCGCCGTCATGGCGGGCTTCTGGGGGTCGCATGTCGGCATGATCGACCTGCTTCTGGAACGCGACGGCCCCGCCTGGCGTATCACAGGCAGCAGGTCGGCCGCGCATCCGGTCGGCCACGAGCGGCCAGCGTCCGAAGACGCGGCGGTGCGGGTCGCGACGGAACGCGATCACGCCGCGGCGCTGGCCCATATCCGCCGCCCCGTAGGCCGGGCGGACGCCCCCCTGCACAGCTATTTCGCCCTTGTTGCTGACGCACCCTGCCTGCGCGTCATCAACCGCGCGCAAGCCGCCTACGTCGCGCAAGCCCTGCACGGCACACCCCACGCCGGAATTCCCGTTCTCTCGGCGGCAGCGCCGTATCGGGCGGGCGGCCTCGGGGGGCCCGGGAACTTCACCAGTATCCCGGCAGGAGACATCGCCTTGCGCCATGTCGCCGACCTGTATCCCTACCCCAACACGATCCGCGCCCTGCGCCTGACCGGGGCCG
>CAYYOE010000231.1:0-5221 GCA_964473055.1 uncultured Rhodobacterales bacterium
AACCGCGCGCGCAAGGTCCGCACCCTGATCCGGCGCGACTTCGAGGCGGCGTTTGCCGACGGGATCGACGCGATCCTGACGCCCGCGACGCCGTCCGCGGCCTTCGGCCTGGGCGAGATGAACGATGCCGATCCGGTGCAGATGTATCTGAACGACGTCTTCACGGTGACGGTGAACCTGGCGGGCCTGCCGGGCATCAGCGTGCCGGCGGGGCTGGACCCACAGGGTCTGCCGCTGGGCCTGCAGCTGATCGGGCGGCCCTGGGCAGAGGGCGATCTGCTGAATACCGCCCATGCGCTGGAACGGGCGGCGGGCTTCGTGGCCAAGCCCACGCGGTGGTGGTAGGATGACAGGCATGGGCAAGGGAACTCTTCTGGCGGGGATCGCGGCGCTGGCACTTTCGGCCTGCGCGCCGCAGGTGCCGAACAGCGCGGCGGGTGTCGGGTTCGACAGCTATTCCGACTATGCGTCGACGCGCGAAGCCCAGTTGCGGGGGCCTGGTGGGATTGTGCCGGGGCCTGCGATCTCGGGTGAACAGCAGAGGCCCGCTTCGGAGGGGGCTGCCGTTGCCGCGGACGCGCTGGCGGTGCTGGGCGTTCAGCCGCAGCCGCAATCGCAGACCCAGCCCACCGGCACCGGGCCCAGCCCGATCGAACGCACCGCGTCCGGGTCTGCGGCGGCGATCGTGCCGTCCAACACCGGCATATCGGACGAACAGGATTTCAATGCCGTCGCATCGCGCGAGACCATTGAAAGCGACCGGGAACGTCTGGAACGCCAGCGCGCCGCACTTGAACAGGTGGCGCCGCAGCCCGTGCCGACCGGCAGTTCGGGAAGTGCAAACATCGTGGCCTATGCGCTGGGCACCACCCACCGGATTGGCCAGCAGATGCACCGCCGGGTGAACATCCTGAGCCAGCAGCGCCATCTTGCCGCCTGTGCCCGCTACGCCTCGCCGGATCTCGCGCAGGAGGCCTTCCTGTCGCGCGGCGGGCCGGACCGCGACCCCCTGGGGCTGGACCCCGATGGCGATGGGTTCGCCTGTTCCTGGGATCCGGCCCCGTTCCGCGCCGCGCGCGCGGGCGGCTGACCGCACGGGGCGGCGCGGACGCTGCGCAGTCTGGCCCATCCTTCCCCGAACCACGGGCCCCGGCGAAACGGGCTGATCCCGCGGCTTGTCGTGCTGCACTTCACGGTGATCGGCACCGCTGCCGAGGCGCTGGACCGCCTGTGCGACCCGGCCGCCGAGGTATCCTGCCATTGGCTGATCGACCGCGACGGCACGGCCTGGGCCCTCGTGGACGAAAAGGCGCGCGCCTGGCACGCGGGCGCGGGCGCGTGGGGCGGCTGCACGGATGTCAATTCCGCCTCTATCGGGGTGGAGCTGGTGAACACGGGGGCCGAGCCCTTTCCCGAACCGCAGATGTCCGCGCTGGAGGGGTTGCTGACCGGCATCCTTGATCGCTGGGCGATCCCGCCCGAAGGTGTCATTGCGCATTCCGACATGGCCCCGGCGCGCAAGACCGATCCGGGGCGTCGGTTCGACTGGCGGCGGCTGGCGTTGGGGGGACTGTCGGTCTGGCCGGGGTCGGGTGACGGCGACGCCGCGCTGGTGCCCTCGCTGCGCCGCATCGGCTATCCGGATGCCCCGGCGGACGTTCTGCTGTCAACCTTCCGCAGCCGCTTCCGGCCCTGGGGCCACGGGCCGGAATGCGCCGCAGACCGCGCAGCGGCGGACGATCTGGCGGGGCGCTTCCCGGCGAGGGACGTTCAGAACATCGCCTGAGGGATCGTCAGCGAAATCGCCGGGAAGGCGATCAGGAGGCCCATGATCACGATCTCGCAGGCCAGGAACCAGAAGCAGCCCCGGAACACCGTATTCAGCGGAATGGCATCGCCCGCCACGCTTTTCACCACATAGACCTGCATGCCCACAGGCGGCGTCAGCAGCCCGATCTCGATGTATTTCACCACCAGGACGCCCAGCCAGACCAGATCGAGCCCCAGCGCCTTGAACATCGGCAGGAAGATCGGGATCGTGATCAGCATGATGCCCAGCGGATCAAGGAACATCCCCAGGATCAGGAAAACCAGCGACAGGGCCACGACCAGCAGGATCGGGTCCACCGCCCAATCACCCACCAGCCCGGTCAGGTAGGCGCCGATGCCGGCCAGCGCCAGGAACCGGGTGAACAGGATCGCGCCCATCCCGATGAAGAAGATCTGCGCGGTGGTGGACATTGCGTCCTTCAGCGCCAGGAAAAACCCGCGCGGCCCGATCCGGCCCTGCAAGACCGAAATCACCAGCGCGATGAAGGCGCCGCCCGCCCCCGCCTCGGTGGGCGTGAACAGCCCGCCATAAAGGCCCCCGATCACCCCCAGCATCAGCAGGATCAGCGGCCAGACCCGCGCCGTGGCGCGCCAGCGCTGGGCGCGACGCTCCTCGGCGCTTTCGCGGACTGGCGGGGCAAGAGCGGGGTTCAGGTGGCAGCGGATCACGATCATCAAGGTATAGATCGCCGCGGTCAGCAGCCCCGGCAGGATACCCGCCATAAGCAGTTGCGCGATGGACACTTCGGCAAAGACGCCGAACAGCACGAACATCACCGACGGCGGGATCAATGCGGCCAGTGTGCCCGCCGAGGCGACAGTGCCGGCGGCCAGCCCCTTGTCGTAGCCCTGGCGCAGCATTTCCGGGATCGCCAGCCGCGCCATGGCGGCCGAGGCGGCGATGGACGACCCCGAGGCCGCGCCAAAGCCCGCCGAAGCGAGATTGGTTGCGACCGCCAGCCCCCCGGGCAGCCGCGCCAGCCACAGGCGCGCGGCCTCGAACAGGTCGCGGGCGATGCCGGACTGATTCACGATCGCACCCATCAGCAGGAACATGGGGATCGCCGTCAGTTCCCAGTTGGCGGCGAACTGGTAGGGGATGGTGCGCAGCGTGTTCAGCGCGACGCCGAGGTTGGCCAGATAGGTGAACCCCGCCAGCGCCGTGATGCCCAGCGCCGCCCCGATGGGCAGGCCAAGCGCGAGCAGCAGCAGAAGGCCGCCAAAGGCCAGAAGGGTCAGGGTGGCGGGGTCCATCCGGTCAGGCCCGCCCCTGCCAGCGGCGCCCGGCCGCGTGGATCACATGCAGCACCAGCCACAGGACCACAAGGCCCCCCGCCAGCGGCAACAGGAACCGGGTCGGCCAGGTGACAAGGTAGAAGGCGCCCGCCTGCTGCACCTCGCCCCGGCCCATCTGGCGCAGGGCGTGCAGCCAAGTCTGCCAGGTAAACAGCCCCAGATAGCCCGCCAGCACAAGCTTCATCACAAGGTCCAGCCAGAACCGCACCGCGCCCGGCAGAAGCTGGGTGATGACATCCACCTTGATGTGCCCGTCATTGCGCGCCAGCGCCATCCAGGGCAGCACGCAGAGCGTGACCATGTAGTAGTAGATCACCACCTCGCTGGTGCCTTGCAGCGGGCGGTTCAGGAAGGTGCGCGCGGCCACGTCCACCACGACATGCAACATCATCGCCGCACCTGCCGCCATTGCGACCCACAGCGTCAGGGTCATCGGCACCTCGAGCCATTTCAGCATCCGGCCCATCGGTCCCCCCGGGCATGGCGCGCAGATTGGCCGCGGCCCCGCCACAAGGGCAGGGCCGCAGTCGTCTCAGTCGAAGCTTACCACTGGCTGAGGTCGATCTTCGAATAGATCTCGGACATGTAAAGTGCGGTCAGCGCCTCGACGTCCTCACCGATGTCGGCAGTCAGGGCCAACCACTTGTCGTAGTTCGACCGGTAGGCCGCGATGATTTCGGCGGGGTCATTCACGCCCGCACCCGCCTGAATCTCGACCAGGGCCGCGTCCTGTTCGGCGATGAAGCTGTCCATCAGCGCGGCAAAGGCATCGGGATCGGCGGGTTCAACCACCGTCACGCCCTTCTCGGACACCGCCCAGGCGAGCGTGTCGCGCTCTTCCTCGGTGAAGTGGCCGATCGCCTCCATCGCGGACACGCGCGCACCCTGTTCCAGGTGCAACTGCTTCACCTCGTCCGAGAAGCCCATCCAGGTATCGCGGTTGACGATCCAGCCGGTCGCGGGGCCGGTCATCCCCATGGGATAGTCGGTGTGGTGGGTGACGAAGTCGGCATAGCCGAAGCTGCGGTACCAGCCCGCGGTGCCGAAGATGCAGTCGATGGCGCCGGTCTGCAGCAGGTTGATCGCCTCGACCAGCGTCGCGGCCACCGGCACGGCGCCCGCCGCCTCCATCAGGCGCACGTTGCCGCCGGCGGCACGCACCTTCACCCCGGCCATGTCGGCGACGCTGGCCACGGGCTTGGTGCAGCCCAGGCGGTAAGGCGCGGTGGCCCAGCCGGACAGCGTGACCATGTTGAGGTTGCGGTATTCCTCGGTGCATTGTGGGCAGTTCAGGAAGTATGTTTCCAGCGCCGCGCCACCGGCGGCGATGGCCGAGGTGCCGGGCAGGACGGTCTGATAGATCGTGTTCGTGGCCGGAACGACCGAGGGCACATACTGCGGAATGCCCATGCCGCCCTGCACAAGGCCCGATTCCACGCCGTCCCAGGTGTCGAACGGGTTCACCAGCTGCCCGCCGGCGACCATCGTCCAGTCGACCGCGCCGCCGGTGGCTTCGCGGATCGCGTCGAAGGCCGCGGGCAGGGCCAAGCGGTTGGTGTATTCGGCGGCCGGGATCCATGACCCGTAGGTCAGGTTCTGGGCGCTTGCGGGCAGGGCCATGGCCGTGGCCAGCGCCGCCAGTGCGACTGTCGTTCTCATCTGTCGTTCCTCCCTGACGGGGCGCAGGTGCGGCCCCGGTTGTTGCGCGGTGTCGGCGTGTTCCGTTTCCGACACCCTTGTCCCGTTCCGCGGTGGTTGATCCACCGATCCTGTCCGTCCTCCGGACATTTAGTTGACATAGGCAAGTTTCCACAAGGAAACATATTTGCATGAAAGCGGGATGGCAGCCCTGCGTCAAGCCGTTTGGCATGCGGGATGGAAAAACCGACAGGGGCGACGGCTTCCGGCGCGGTGTGGATAGTGTGGTTTGCGGGATGTCAGATCTATGTCCAAAGCGAAGGCGCTTCCTTGCCACGGCGATGGATGCACTCCGCCCGGAACAGCCGCGTGAGCCACCCGGGCAGCGGATGGCCGCCCCCACGGCCAGCCGCTTTGGTAATGTCAGCGCGCGTTCAGGCGTCGCGATGACCTGACG
>CAYYOE010000232.1:0-5219 GCA_964473055.1 uncultured Rhodobacterales bacterium
ACCGCAGATTGACCCGCAACGCCGCCCCCGCGGCGAAAGGCAGCAGCGCGACCGATCCCAGCGTGACCGCCGCCAGCACCGCCAGCGCCACGCCCACCGGCTGCCCCTCGGCACCGCGCCGCGCCACCTCGGCCCCGAACACCAGCGTCGGGATGTACATCGGCAGCACCAGAAGCGACATCAGCAGGCCCCCCCGCTTGATCCCCACGGTCAGCGCCGCGCCGAAGGTCCCGATCACCGACAGCGCGGGCGTGCCGACGGCCAACGACAGCACCAGCCAGCCATAGCCCGCTACGGGCAGTTGCAGCAGCACCCCCAGCACGGGTGCCGCTACCACCAGCGGCAACCCCGTCACCACCCAATGCGCCAGCGCCTTGACCAGCGCCACCCCCTCCAGCGGCAGGGGCGACACCGCCAGCAGATCCAGGCTGCCATCCTCCCAGTCCAGCGCGAACACCCGGTCCAGCGACAGCAGGCAGGCCAGCAACGCCCCCACCCACAGGATGCCGGGCGCGATCCGCGCCAGCACCCCGCCCTCGGGCCCGACCCCGAAGGGCACCAGCACGGCCACGATCAGGAAGAACGCGAGCCCAAGGCCGAACCCGCCCCCGGCCCGCACCGCCAGTGCCAGATCGCGCAGGAACAACCGCCTCACAGCCAGGCTCCCGCGCGGTCATCCTCGAAGGCGCCCGCAGCCCGCTCGCCCGGCGCGGGCCCGGCATCGCGCCCCGACCGCACCCGGAACGGCGCCACATCCAGCACCGCCGCCGCCAGCCCCAGATCGATATGGGTGGCCAGCAGCGCGCTGCCACCCGCCGCCAGATGCCCGCGCACCGCATCCGCGAACAATCCGACCGCCTCTGCATCCAGGCTGACCGTGGGCTCGTCCATCACCCAGACGGGGCGCCCGGTCACCAGCATCCGCGCCAGTCCAAGCCGCCGCTTCTGCCCCGCAGACAATGCCCGCGCGGGCCGTCCCGCCAGCCCCTCCAGCTGGTACGCCGCCAGCGCCGCCCCGATGCCCGGCACCCCATGCACCCCGGCCCAGAACGACAGGTTCTCGGACACGCTCAGCTGCGCCTTGATCCCGTCGGCGTGCCCGGCATAGGCCACCCGCTCGCCCGCGCCGGTGATCCGCCCCGAATCCACCGGCTGCAACCCGGCCACACAGCGCAACAGTGTCGTCTTGCCCGACCCGTTCGGCCCGCGCAGCACCAGCGCCTGTCCGGGCTCCACCACGAAGGACACCCCCGCCAGCACCGGAACGCCCCCGCGCGCGCAGGCCACCGCGTCGGCGCGCAGCACCTCTGCCTCCTCACCCTTGCCCAAATACCTCACCCCGAGCCAAGGGGCGCCAGCCCCGCAGGCGAGACGAAGGCTTGCGCCGCAGGCGCGCGATACCCGTCACGGCCCCACCGGCTGTCCAACCGGCAGGACGGCCAGCGCCACCCGGCGCCCTTCGCCCAGAAGCACGTTGTAGGTGCGGCAGGCCGGCGGGCTGGCCATCGCCTCCACCCCGATCCCGTCCGCCTCCAGCGCCTCGCGGAAGGCGCGCGGCGGATGCGCGATCTCGGCGCCGGTCCCGGCAAGCAGCACGTCGATGGACCCGGCTTCGGCCAGGATCGCCGCCACGTCCTCCCATCCGCCCCAAGGCCTGACACCCGACGGCAGCACCAGGAGCGGCCCCTCGACCACGCGTCCGCCGATCCGGAAGAAGCCCGGGCCATAGCCCTCGACCGGTTGGGCATCGGAATACCGCAATTCGGTCAGCCGCATCGCCGTCGCCTCCCTTACCCCTGCCAGACCGGCAGGCCCATCAGTCCGGCCGCGCCGATCAGCCCATAGGCCGTGCCGCGATAGACCGCCGCCCGGCTCGGGTCGAACAGCCGCCGCCCGGCCAGCCCTCCGACAGCATAGGCCGGAACCAGCACCAGACCCAAGCCCGTCGCCAGCGTCAGCGTCCCGGGCGGCAGGCCCCCGCGCAGGGCCATGAAGGGCAGCATGCTCAGGCTCGACAGCGTCAGCACCACGATGGTCGTCCCCCGCATCGCCGCGACACTGCCCTGCCCCGCCAGCTGGAACAGCACGAGGATCGGCCCGTTCAGGCCGGTGGCCCCACCCATCACTCCGACACCGGCACCGACCGCGCCCCAGCTGCGCCAGCCCGGTACCGTGGTCATCCGCCAGCCTGTCAGCAGGGCTGCCAGCGTGCCCAGCACCAGCAGCGACATCGCCCAGCGCAGCGCCAGCGGATCCGCCCGCACCAGCACCTCGATCCCGATCGGGGTACAGACCAGCGCCGCCGCCAGCACGATCAGCGCAGCAGCCTTGTCGGCAGACCGCCACGCCTCGGGCAGCAGTGTCAGGGCCGATCCGATCGCGGTCAGCGAGAAGGCCGCCACCGCGACCGCGGGCGGCACCACCAGCGTGGCCAGCGGCAGGAACACCAGCGCCGCTCCGAACCCGGCAAAGCCGTAGACCGCCCCCGCCCCGAATCCGAAAACGATCAGCCAGCCGAGGGCCGGCATCGCCAATAGCGCAGCGAGCGCCTCAGCCATCCGCCTTGGCGGACCCGAACTGCGTGCCCGCCGGACCGCCGCCGTCCGAGGGTTTCGTCCAGTCGCGCTTCACGCCCATCGCCAGAACGATGTTCTTGGCCACATAGATCGACGAATAGGTGCCGACGATGATGCCCCAGAAGATCGCGAAGACGAAACCCCGGATCACGTCGCCGCCCAGGATCAGCAGAGCCGCAAGCGCGATCAGCGTCGTGCCCGTTGTCATCACCGTCCGGCTGAGGGTCTCGTTGGTGGACAGGTTCAGAACCTCGCGCAGCGCCCGCGTCTTGTACTTGATCAGGTTCTCGCGCGCCCGGTCGAAGATCACGACCGTATCGTTGATCGAATAGCCGATGATCGTCAGCAGGGCGGCCACCGTCGCCAGGTCGAACCGGATCTGCAGCACCGCGAAAAGCCCGATGGTCAGGATCACGTCATGGAACAGCGCCGCCACCGCACCCACGGCGAACTGCCATTCGAACCGCAGCCAGATGTAGATCAGGATCGCGATCAGGGACGAGCCGACCGCCAGGAGCGCCGCAAAGATCAGCTCGCCCGACACCTTGGGGCCGACCGATTCCACCGACGGGAAGGTGATCGACGGGTCCACCTCCCGCAGCGCCGCCTCGACGGCGGCGATGACTTCGGGCGTCACGGCCTCGGCGCCTTCCTGGGCCTGAATGCGGACCATGGCGACATTCCGATCAGCGCCGAAGGTCGGGTCGAAGACCTCGGTGATCGTCACGTCCCCCAGCCCCAGGGGCGTGATTGCCGTCCGGTAGGCCGCGATGTTCACCGACTGCGTCGCTTCGGTCCGGATGGTGGTGCCGCCCCGGAAGTCGATCCCGAAGTTCAGCCCGATCACTGCCCAGGCCACCAGCGACAGCACGACCAGCAACGCCGAGGCGCCGAAGGTAATCTTCTGCCACCGGAAGAAGTCGATCTGGGTGTTGTCGGGAACCAGCTTCAGCCGCATCGCATCATACCTCGATCGCTTTCGGCCGCCGCCGCTCGAACCACATGATCAGGAACAACCGCGTGACGAAGACCGCCGTGAAGACCGACGTCAGGATGCCGATCCCCAGCGTCACGGCAAAGCCGCGCACCGGCCCGGACCCCAGCGTGAACAGGATCGCGGCGATGATGAAGGTGGTGATGTTGGCATCCAGGATGGCCGACAGCGCACGCTCGTAGCCCTGCTCGATCGCCCGCGCCGGTCCGCGCCCCGCGCGCAGTTCCTCGCGGATGCGCTCGAACACCAGCACGTTGGCATCCACCGCCATCCCGATGGTCAGCACGATCCCGGCGATCCCCGGCAGGGTCAACGTGGCCCCGATGGCCGACAGGACACCGAAGATCAGCGTGATGTTCAACAGCAAGGCGATGTTCGCCACGATCCCGAAGAACCCGTAGCTCAGCGCGATCATCACCATCACCGCGGCCAGGGCGACGATGGACGCGATCCGCCCCGCCTCGACCGAATCCTGCCCCAGCTCCGGGCCGATGGTGCGTTCTTCCAGGAACGTCAGTTCCGCCGGCAGCGCACCCGCACGCAACAGGATCGCCAGTTGCGTCGATTCCTCCACCGAGAAGCGCCCGGTGATGATCCCCGATCCCCCCGGGATATGCGACTGGATCACCGGGGCCGAGATCACCTCGTCGTCCAGCACGATGGCGAAGGGCTGGCCGATGTTGGCCGCCGTGTAATCACCAAAGGCCCGCCCCCCCGTGGGGTTGAAGCGGAAATTCACCGCAGGCCGGCCGTTCTGGTCGAAGGCGGGCTGCGCATCGACCAGGTTCTCGCCCGACACCACGGGCGTCGCCTCGACGATGTAGTATTCTCCCGGCAGGTCCATGGACGGCAGCACCAGCGTGCGCCCGTCCGTCGGCGCCTGCGCATCCGACGTGCGGCCCACGACCGGGTGAAAGGTCAGCCGCGCCGTTGTGCCGATCAGCGCCTTCAACTCCGCCGCCGATCCGATGCCCGGAACCTGGATCAGGATGCGGTCGGCGCCCTGGCGCTGGATCGTGGGTTCGCGCGTGCCGACCTCGTCCACCCGGCGGCGGATGATCTCCAGCGACTGCTGCACCGTGCGGTCATCGGTCGCCTGACGCTCGGCCTCGGACAGGCGCACCACGATATCCTCGCCGTCCAGCACCACCTCGATGTCGCTCGATCCGATGCCGGTCAGGCCCATCACCGGACGCGCAAGGTCGCCCACGATCTGCAGGGCGCGCGGGATGCCCGCGGCTTCGGACACCCGCACGCGCAACTCGCCCGCAGGCCCGTCGACCCGGCGGACGTTGCCCACGGTATCGCGTTCGGCCCGCAGCGCGTCGCGCACATCCGGCCAGTAGGCGTCCATCCGCGCGGCATAGACGTCGGACACCTGCACCTCGGCAAGCAGGTGCGCCCCACCCCGCAGGTCGAGGCCGAGGTTGACGATGGTCGCGGGCAGGAAGGACGGCCAGGCGTCCAGCATGGCGGTCTGCTCGGGCGTCAGGGCCGCGCCCTGCGCCGCCAGCGCCACCGCATCGTTGTGGCGTTCGACCCGGTCGTAGAACAGGTTCGGCGCGGCAAAGGCCACGCCGCTCGCGAGGACGAGCCAGATGATCACCCGCTTCCAGATCGGAATCTGCAACATCGCGTCCGGCCCCCTG
>CAYYOE010000233.1:0-4962 GCA_964473055.1 uncultured Rhodobacterales bacterium
ACCTGACCTTCGGCGTCTCGGGCCTTCTGCGGTTTTCCGACATGATCATGTACGATCGCCAGACCGACAGCTGGTGGCAGCAGGCCACCGCCAGCGGCATCGCGGGCCACCATTCCGGCGCACGGTTGGTGCAACTGCCCGCCGTGATGGAAAGCTGGGCCGAATTTGCGGCGCGCCACCCCGACGGCCTGGTGATGGACCAGCCCGACTGGCCGCGCAGCTATGGCGCGAACCCCTATCGCGGCTATGACAGCGCGGCGCGGCCGTTCCTCTACCGCGGCGAGGACCCGCCCCACGGCATCCACCCGCTGGCCCGAGTGGTGCGGGTGGGTGACCGGGCCTGGCCGCTGGAGAGGCTGCGCGCAGAGGCAACAATCACGGAAGCGGACGTCACGCTGACCTGGGCCGAGGGGCAGGCCTCGGCGCTCGATGTGGCCGAGATCGGGGCCGGGGCCGAGGTGGGCACCGTGCGGGTGCTGGATGCCACCGGCGCCCCGGTGGTGCACGACATGCCCTTCGCCTTCGCCTTCCACGCCTTCCACCCCGACGGCACCTGGATGCTCGCGGACTGACCGCGCCGCGGAGGGCCGGCATCGGAAACTACATATTCACGTCTTGCAATATGACGGCAAGCGGCTATGTAGGGGTCAGACGTTCAGACCCGGAGGTTTCCCCATGGCAAGTGCCACCCAGACAGCCCCGCGCGCCGAGGTGTTCGCCTTCTTCGACGAGGCCACCAATACGGTGTCCTACGTCGTGAAGGACCCGGCCTCGACCGCCGCCGCGATCATCGATTCCGTGCTCGACTTCGACTATTCCTCGGGCCGGACGGACCGTCGGTCGGCCGACGCCATCATCGCCTTCGTGCGCGCGCACGGCCTGTCCGTGGAATGGGTGCTGGAAACCCATGTCCACGCCGACCACCTGTCGGCGGCGCCGTACCTGCAGCAGGAACTGGGCGGCAAGATCGGCATCGGCGAGAAGATCACCGTGGTGCAGGACACCTTCGGCAAGGTTTTCAACGAAGGCACCGAGTTCCAGCGCGACGGGTCGCAGTTCGACAAGCTGTTCGTGGACGGCGACACGTTCGAGGTGGGCGCCCTGAAGGCGCGCGTCCTGCACACGCCCGGCCACACGCCCGCCTGCCTGACCTATGTGATCGAGGACGCGGCCTTTGTCGGTGACACGCTGTTCATGCCCGACTTCGGCACGGCGCGCTGCGACTTTCCGGGCGGGTCGGCCGAAACGCTGTATGACTCGGTCCAGAGGATCCTCGCCCTGCCCGAAGATACACGCATCTTCGTCGGCCACGACTACAAGGCGCCGGGACGGGAAGACTACGCCTGGGAATCGACCGTGGGCGAACAGAAAGCCGCGAACATCCACATCGCGGGCAAGGCCAAGGACGACTTTGTGGACATGCGCCAGAAGCGTGACGCAACCCTGGCGATGCCGCGGCTGATCATCCCGTCGTTGCAGGTGAACATGCGCGCGGGCCAGATGCCGCCGAAGGACGAGGCCGGCAAGACCTATCTCAAGGTGCCGGTGGACGGGCTATGATCATAGATCCTGCAAGCTGGATGGCCGGCCTGATCGGTGGCCTGATGATCGGGGGGGCGGCGGCGCTGTTCCTTCTGGTCAACGGGCGCATCATGGGCGCCTCGGGGATCCTCGGCGGGCTGGTCGATGGCACCGGGTCAAGGACCTGGGCCGAGCGGCTGGCCTTCATCGGCGGGCTGATGCTGGTTCCGGCGGTGCTGGTGCTGCTGACCGGGCCGAAGGAGACGCATATCACCGGAAACCTGGTGCTGGTGGTGATCGCGGGGCTGCTGGTCGGGGTTGGCACGCGGCTGGCCAATGGCTGCACCTCGGGCCACGGGGTCTGCGGGATCTCGCGGTTCTCGCTGCGGGGGATCGCGGCGACGGTGGCCTATCTGCTGGCGGGCGGTGTCTCGTTGTTCGTGTTCCGCCATATCCTGGGGGTGATCTGAGATGCGCGCGTTCTTTGCCTTTCTCTCGGGCGGGCTGTTCGGCGCCGGGCTGTTTGTGTCGGGGATGACCGACACGACCAAGGTGCAGGGCTGGCTGGATATCTTCGGCGCCTGGGATCCGACGCTGGCTTTCGTGCTGGGCGGCGCGATCCTGCCAATGCTGGTGGCCTGGCGCGTGGCCGAGAATCGCTCGAAGGCCTACCTCGGGTCGCCCATTCCCGGGCGGCCGCAGCCGATCCTCGATACACGTCTCCTGGCCGGGTCGGCGCTGTTCGGCGCGGGCTGGGGGCTGGTGGGGCTGTGCCCGGGGCCGGCAATGGCCTCGATCAGCTATGGCGGACCGGAAGGGATGGTCTTCCTTGCGTCGATGATCGTGGGCATGATCGGGCTGCACCGGGTGATGGTCACCTGGCCCGCGGCAGCCTGAGAGGACACGGACGACATGCAGGAAATCACGGACGGCATCTATGCAGCCGGGCAGATCGGCCCGGGCGACATCGCGGACGCGAAGGCCATGGGCATCACCACGGTCATCTGCAACCGCCCGGACGGCGAGGCGATCGACCAGCCGACCGCCGCGACGGTCAAGGCGGCGGCCGAGGCGGCCGGGATGACGTTCCACTACCTGCCCCTGTCGCCCGGCGGCCTGTCCGACGACCTGATCGAGGGCATGCGCGACGCGATCATGGAAGCGTCGGGCCCGGTGCTGGCCTACTGCCGGTCGGGCGCACGGTCCACCAACCTCTGGGCGCTGGCGATGGCGCCCGAAACCCCGCCCGATACGCTGATCGCCAAGGCGGCAGGCGCGGGATACGACCTTAACCCGATCCGGCCCATGCTGGCCGCCCGCCACGGCGGCTGACACGGGACAACCGACATGCAGGGCGGCCGGGCACGGCCCTGGCCGCCCTTTCCTTTGCCAAGGCGCCCTGCGATGAAACGCTACTTCCCGATCCTGACCTGGGCGCCCGGATACGACCGGCAGACCCTGACCGCCGACCTGATCGCGGCGGTGATCGTCACGATCATGCTGATCCCGCAGTCGCTGGCCTATGCCCTGCTGGCGGGGCTTCCGGCCGAGGTGGGGCTTTATGCGTCGATCGCGCCCCTGGTGCTTTATGCCATCTTCGGGACCTCGCGCACGCTGGCCGTCGGGCCTGTCGCCGTGGCATCCCTGATGACCGCCGCAGCCGTGGGGCAACTGGCCGCCATGGGCACGCCCGAATACATCGCCGCCGCCATCCTGCTGGCGGTCATGTCCGGGCTGATGCTGCTGGCAATGGGCGTGCTGCGGCTGGGGTTCCTCGCGAATTTCCTGTCGCACCCGGTGATCGCGGGTTTCATCACCGCCGCCGGTCTGCTGATCGCGGCGTCGCAGCTCAAGCACATCCTTGGCGTCAATGCCGAGGGCGAGACCCTGGTGGAACTCGTGCCGTCGCTGGTGCGCCACCTGCCCGACACCAACTGGCAGACCCTGGTGATCGGCGTGGCGGCGACCGGGTTCCTGTATTGGGCGCGCAAGGGGCTGAAGAAACTGCTCCTTCTCCTTTGGCTACCCGAGGGGCTGGCCGCGCCGCTGGCCCGCACCGGCCCGGTGCTGGCGATTGTCGCCACCTCGCTGGCCGCCTGGCATTTCGGGCTGGCCGCACAGGGCGTCGCGCTGGTGGGCGACATCCCGCGCGGGTTGCCCGCGCCTGCCCTGCCGTCCTTCGACCTGGACCTGTGGCGCGCGCTGGCGGTGCCGGCATTGCTGATCTCCATCGTCGGCTATGTGGAAACCGTGTCCGTCGCGCAGACGCTGGCTGCCCGCCGCCGACAGCGCATCGACCCCGACCAGGAACTGATCGCGCTCGGCACGTCGAACATCGGCGCGGGGCTGTCCGGCGGCTTTCCGGTGACGGGCGGTTTCGCCCGGTCGGTCGTCAACTTCGATGCGGGCGCGCAGACGCCCGCCGCGGGCGCCTATACCGCCGTGGGCATGGCGCTGGCGGTGATGTTCCTGACGCCCGCGCTGTTCTACCTGCCCAAGGCCACGCTGGCCGCCACCATCATCGTCGCGGTCCTGTCGCTGGTGGACCTGGGCGCGCTACGCCGCACCTGGGACTATTCCCGCCCCGACGCCGCCGCCATGGCCGCGACCATCGCCCTGACGCTGCTGGCCGGGGTCGAGGCCGGGATCGTCGCGGGCGTGGTGCTGTCGCTGGCCTTGCACCTTTGGCGCACCTCGCGGCCCCATGTCGCCATCGTGGGCCAGGTTCCGGGGACCGAGCATTTCCGCAACGTCGACCGCCACGATGTGATCACTGCGCCCCATGTCCTGACGATCCGGGTGGACGAAAGCCTGTATTTCCCCAACGCCCGCTTCCTGGAAGATCTGATCGCCGCCCGCACCGCCGGTGACCCGGCCGTGACCGACGTGGTGCTGATGGGAACGGCCGTGAACGAGATCGATGCGTCCGCCCTGGAAAGCCTGGAGGCGATCAATGCCCGCCTGCGTGACGCGGGTTTGCGGCTGCACCTGTCCGAAGTGAAGGGGCCGGTGATGGACCGCCTGAAGCGGTCGCACCTGCTGCATGACCTGACGGGCAAGGTCTATCTGACGCAGTACGATGCCTTCGCCGACCTGGCCCCGCAGCTGGCCCGCGAAACCCGCGACCGCGACCGCTGCGAGACGGCCAAGCCCTGGCCGCGTCCGAAGGCGCCGAAGCCCTGAACCTCATGCACCACGCGAATATCGCCGCGTATCACGTTGTTCTTATTCCGCTGCCTGCGCGCCATCAATCGCCTGGGCCGCCTCGATCTCGGCCGCCTTGGCCTCGCACAACTCGACGATGTGCTCGATCATCGCGTCATTGCCCAGCTTGTGGCTCTGCTTGCCGGCCAGGTAGACCATCCCCGCATCCTTGCCGCCGCCGGTAAAGCCCACGTCCGTCATCAGCGCCTCGCCGGGGCCGTTCACCACGCAGCCGAT
>CAYYOE010000233.1:4972-5192 GCA_964473055.1 uncultured Rhodobacterales bacterium
TTGTTCCAGTGCCTCGACCGTCTTTATCACGTCGAACCCCTGCCGCGCGCAGGACGGGCAACTGATGATGTTGACCCCCCGGTGCCGCAGCCCCAGCGCCTTCAGGATCTCGTAGCCGACACGCACCTCTTCGACCGGGTCGGCCGACAGCGACACGCGGATCGTGTCGCCGATGCCCATCCAGAGGAGGTTGCCCAACCCGATGGAGGATTTCACCGTG
>CAYYOE010000234.1:0-5191 GCA_964473055.1 uncultured Rhodobacterales bacterium
ACTGCCCTCGACCGGGTGGCTGCGCAAGTATCGCGTGCGGGTGAACGGCACGCCGCACGACGCCAGCCTGGCCCCCCTGCGGCAGGGGATCACCGTGGACGGCGTGGCCTACCAGCCAATGCAGGTGACGCTCGACCGTCAGCAGGGCGCGAACGCCTGGCTGACGGTGGGCCTGCGCGAAGGCAAGAACCGCGAGGTTCGCCGCGCGATGGAGGCGGTGGGCCTGACCGTGAACCGCTTGATCCGTGTCAGCTACGGCCCCTTCCGTCTGGAAGAGATCGAGCCGGGGCAGGTGGTCGAGGTGCGACCCAAGGTGCTTCGCGACCAGTTGGGTCTGTCTGCGCCCGAGGCCGGTGGCAGTGCGCGCACGGTGCGGACGGTGCGCGGCTCCGGAACACGATCGGCCCCGGCGGCCAAGGGGGCCTTCGCCGCCAGGGAAGGCAAGGCCGGATGGCTGGCCAACCCTTCATCCTCGGGTCGGGCGCGGACCGGCAGCAAAACGGGTGGGTCCGCCCGGTCGCTCGACGCGGCGCCGGCCGGCGCTGGGGGGGATGGCTCCAGGGGGTCGAAGGGCACCGGGTCCAAGGGCAACCCAAGGGCGGCAGGAACCCGCTTCGCCGCGCCTGTCGGCAAGGGCAAACCGGCACGGCCCAGACCGGCCTGGGGCGACCGCCAGGCCGAAACGGAAGGCGCCGGGACGGCGGATGTCAGGACGCGCAAACCGCGCAGTCCAAGGTCGTCCGAAGGCGCGGCGGCAACCTCGGAAGGTGGCGGATCGGCCCGCCCCGTCCGGACACCGCGACAGGGGTCGGGGAAGACCTGGGGCGAACGCAAGCCATCCGACCGGAAAGCATCGGGCCATGGCGACCGAGCCGGACAGGATACGGCCGGAACGGGGCCAGGAGGCCGGGAAACCGGAAAGGGTCGGGGGCCCGGTCCGGGGCGCTTGGCGTCGTCCGGGGGGCCGGGGAAGGCCCCGCGCGCGTCCGGGGTCGCGCGGCCACCGCGGAGCGCCGAAGGCGCATCTCCCGGCAGGTCGGCTGGCCAGGGGCCGCGCGGGGGCGGCCCCGCCCGGTCCAAGGGAGGGGCCTCGGGTCCTCCGAAAGCCGGATCCAGACCTGCCGGTGGCGGTGCCAGACCGCGCGGCCCCGGCGCAGCCGACCGTTCCGAACCATCAGGCCCGCCTCGGGCGGGCAATCCTGCAGTGCAAGGCACCCCTACCTCGTCTTCGCGGGCGTTCGGGCCGGGCGGCAAGCCTGCGCGATCCTCGGGGAGCGGTCCGAAGGACGGTGGCCCTCGAACCGCGGGATCTCGCGGCCCGGGATCGCGGACCCCGGGATCGCGGGCCCCGGGGTCTCGCGGTGACGGTTCAGAGGTCGGTGGGCCGAAAGGCGACGGGCCGCGTGGTCCGCGCACAAAGGGGCCCAAGCCGCGCGGTCCCAAGCCGCGCTGATCGCACCCTTCCGCAGGTGTCTGGGTGGCGGCCCTGCCCATCCACCCTTTCGCAGCGTGGTCCTTTCGCTTATGGTCCGCGCATAAATGTTCCGCGCGTCGATCCGGGGGGCCTCGCGTGCATATTGTCGTTGCAGTCCTGATCCTCGGAGCCGTTTTCGCTGCGGTTCTTGCCGTTTCCGTGGCAGTGGCCGCCCGCGGGTTGTCGTCTGCCGCCGAATCTGCGTCTGACGCGGCCGACCGTGCCCCGGGCCGGGACGGCCTGTTTGCCCGCATCGCCTTTGTCGCGCTTTTCTTTCTGGTGGGCGGCGTTTCGCTCGGCCTCGTTGGGGGCGGCTGATGGCGCGTCGCTTCGGGGGAACCTATTCGCCGACGCCCGATCGGCCGGGCGCACCACGGACCACGGTGCCGCCGCGTCTGCCGGTGCTGCGCCGCAACCTGTTGTACGCCGCGCCCCTGCCGCTGCTGGTCACCGCGTTTCGCCAGCCGCCGGTCGGACTCGCGCTTGACCTCGCCGCCCTGGGCATCCTCCTGTTCGCGGTCTTTCTGCTGGATGAGGGGCTGAAGGCCGAGGCCGCCTGGAAATCGCGCACCATAGCGCGCCGCCCGGCGATCCCGCGCAAGGGGCTGGCCACCGCCCTGACCGGCCTCGGCGTGGCGCTGGCCGTCTGGGAACCCGGTGCGCGCCTGCTTGACCCGACGATCCTGGGTCTGGTGGCGGCCGTGCTTCACGCCATCGCCTTCGGCGTCGATCCGATGCGCGACAAGGGCATGGCGGGCGACAACGCCTTTCAGTCCGGGCGCGTGGCCCGCGTGGTGGACGAGGCGGAACGCGCGCTGTCGGCCATGACCGCCGCGGTCAAGCCGCTGGGCGACTGGGAGGTGGAGACCCGGGTAGCAGGGTTCGCCTCCGCCGCCCGCGCCCTGATCCGCACGGTCGAGGACGATCCGCGCGACCTGACCGCTGCGCGCCGTTACCTGACCGTCTACCTGACCGGCGCGCGCGATGCGTCGACCAAGTTCGCGGCCCTGTCCGCGCGCACTCGCGATCCGGGCGCCCGCGCAGACTTTCTGGCGCTTCTGGACGATCTCGAAGGCCATTTCGCCCGCCGGACCGAGGCACTGATGCAGGGCGGACGCACCGATCTTGACGTCGAGATCGGCGTCCTGCGCGACCGTCTGGCCCGCGAAGGGATTACCGCAGTCCCCCCGCAAGCCGATCCCCAGTAAAGATTTCAGAACGGAGTCCCCCATGTCGCAGACAATCCAGGCCCGCGCGATGGAAGCAGCGCCCCTGCTGGCCGAAGTCACCGCCGTGACCCTACCGGAACCTTCTCCGGAAATTACCCCCATGGCAGAGGCCGATGCGCCCCTCGCCGAGATGATTCGCAACCGTATGGATGAACTCGACCTCGGCGATACCGGGTCGATCATCGGCTTCGGGTCGCGCGCGCAGGCCGGTCTGCAGGAAATCAGCCAATCCATGCTGGCAGACGTCCGCAACAAGGATGTGGGCCCGGCGGGCGATTCGCTGCGCCAGATCGTCACCACCCTGCGCGGCTTTTCGGTCAGCGAACTGGATGTGCGGCGCAAGCGCAGCTGGTGGGAATGGCTGACCGGCAAGATGGCCCCGGCCGCGCAGTTCGCAGCCCGCTTCGAGACCGTGCAAGGCCAGATCGACAAGATCACCGACAACCTGCTCGGCCACGAACACCGGCTGCTCAAGGATATCAAGTCGCTCGACCTGCTGTATGATCGGACGCTGGAATTCTATGACGAACTCGCGCTCTACATCGCGGCAGGTGAGGAAAAGCTTCGCCTTCTCGATGCCGACGACATCCCCGCGAAGGAGCGAGACGTCGCCGCCGCACCCGAGGCCGATCAGGTGATGAAGGCGCAGGAACTGCGCGACCTGCGCGCGGCCCGCGACGACCTGGAACGCCGGGTGCATGACCTTCGTCTGACCCGGCAGGTGACGATGCAGTCGCTGCCGTCGATCCGGCTGGTCCAGGAAAACGACAAGTCGCTGGTCACGAAGATCAACTCGACGCTCGTGAACACCGTGCCGCTTTGGGAAACCCAGCTGGCCCAGGCGGTGACGATCCAGCGCTCGCGCGAGGCGGCCGAGGCGGTGCGCGATGCCAACGACCTGACGAACGAACTTCTGACGGCCAACGCCCAGAACCTGCGCGAAGCCAACCGGGTCGTCCGGCAGGAAATGGAGCGGGGGGTGTTCGATATCGCCGCCATCCGCAAGGCAAACGAGGATCTGATCGGCACGATCGAGGAAAGCCTGCAGATCGCCGATGCCGGCAAGGCGCAGCGCAAGGCCGCCGAGGCCGAGTTGCAGGTGATGGAAGCACGGTTGCGCGATTCGCTGTCGGCGGCGCGTGCCGGCGGCACCGTGCCGGAGGCATAGGCGGGTCTTGCCGGCATGGGCGACATCACGGCTGTTGCGACCGGCGGCAGCGCTGTCCGCCTGTGCCATGCTGTCCGCCTGCGATCTGGCCGCGGCGTTCAACACCAACCCGCCCGTCGCCGCGCAGCGCCCGGTGCCGGTGGCACAACCGGCCCCGCCGGAACCCGCGGCCTCGACCCTCGATCCCGCGCTGGTCTCTTACTACGCACGGGTCGAATCCGACCTGCGCGCCGAGGGGTTCCTGCGCACCGACCCCGGCGGCGCCGACGCGCCCTTCGACGCAACGACCCTCGCCCGCAACTTCGAGCGGATCGCCTTCTTCTCCGAGTTCGAAACTCGCAGTGGACGCCTCTTTGCCCGACAGACTTCCAGCCCGATGCATCGCTGGGAAGCCCCCGTGCGCATGTCGGTGCAGGTAGGGTCGGGCGTTCCACCGGCGCAGGCCCAGCGCGACAGGACCCGTGTTGCGGGCTTTGCGGCCCGTCTCGGCCGGATCACCGGACACCCCGTACGGCTGGCCAACGACGGCGCAAACTTCCACGTCCTGATCGTAACTGACACCGAACGCCGCGCGCTGGGTCCGACCCTTGCCCGGCTCGCCCCCGGTGTCTCGCCCGCCGTGATCTCGGCAGTAACAAACCTGTCGCGCAGCGACTACTGCCTCGTGCTGGCGCTGGATGGTGACCGCACCGGGGCCTACACGGCCGCCATCGCCGTGATCCGCGCCGAACTGCCGGATCTGTTGCGCCTGTCCTGCATCCACGAGGAACTGGCACAGGGCATGGGGCTAACCAATGACCACCCGCAGGCGCGGCCGTCGATCTTCAACGACGACGAGGAGTTCGCGCTGCTGACCCGGCATGACGAATTCTTGCTGCGGATGCTCTACGATCCGCGCCTGCGCCCCGGCATGACCGTAGCCCAGGCCCGCCCCATCTTCACCCAGATCGCCGCCGAACTGCTCGGCGGGTCGAGTTGACCGCACCGGAGACAGCCCATGATACGCAGATTCCTCGCAGGCCAGTTCATCGACGTCATCGACTGGACCGACGACACCCGCGACACGCTGGTCTGGCGCTTCGAACGCTTCGGCAACGAGATCAAGTATGGCGCCAAGCTGACGGTGCGCGAAGGGCAGGCGGCGGTGTTCGTGCATGAGGGGCAACTGGCGGACGTGTTCACGCCCGGGCTCTATATGCTCGAAACCAACAACATGCCGATCATGACGACGCTTCAGCACTGGGATCACGGGTTCAAGTCGCCGTTCAAGTCGGAAATCTACTTTGTTTCAACGACAAGGTTCACGAACCTCAAGTGGGG
>CAYYOE010000235.1:0-5173 GCA_964473055.1 uncultured Rhodobacterales bacterium
CGGATGTACTGCGCGGTCATCACCTCGGTCATCGACGCCCGCGTCATCCGCGCGATGTAGCCCATCCCATAGAGCGAAATCGTCAGCACCGGCAGGAAGAAGTTGTGGAAGGTCGCGTTCTCCATCGCGCCTGTTGCGGTACCCGAGAACCAGCGCAGACCCACGGCGGACGAGGCAAAGACCGCGATCAGCACCACGCCCGAGACGTATTCCGGCGTCGCCGTGGTGGCGATGGAAAAGGTGGACAAGGTGCGGTCCAGCCGCGACCCCTCGCGCATGCCCGACAGCACGCCCACGATCAGCGCCGATGGGACCATCAGCAGCATCACCCACAGCATCAGTTTCGCGGTCAGGCCAAGGGCCTCGCCGACCACGCCCGCCACGTCGCGTTTGAAGACAAAGGAGTTGCCCCAGTGGCCCTGCAACAGCCCGCAGTATGCGGGCGCGTCTGCGGCGGCCTGTCCCGATGCGATGCAGCGTCCCCGCGTCACGCCCGACGTGTCGGTATGCGTCCAGCCGGGCGCAAGGCCCAGCCATTCACCATAGCGTGCGACGAAGGGGCGGGAATACCCGTTGCGATCCAGCCAGGACACCACCTGCTCGTCGGTCATCCGGGCCGAGGCCTCGGTCTTGGCGACCTTTTCCAGGTTCGGCGGCAGGTTCGTCAGGAAAAAGACCACCAGCGTCAGGGCAAAGGCGGTCAGGATCATGGTCAGCGTGCGCTTCAGCACGAAGGCCAGCATGGGCAATCCCCCCTCAGGGTCGGGCCGGGCCACGGGTGTGGCTTTCCCGATACGACACGGGCGGCCCCTTCGGGACCGCCCGTGATCATGTCAGTCCGTCACGAGGCGACCGACCACTTGTAGTGGTGGTGCTCGAAGGTCGGGTGCATGTCGGCGCCACTCACTCCGTCCCGGAAGTGCCGGTAGAGCGACCGCCAGTAGGGCTGGATCAGCACGCCTTCGTCCTGCAGGAGTTTCTGGATATTCTCCATCACAACGCGACGCTCGTCGGCATCCGCGATCGACATCGCTTCGGACAGGAGCGCGTCGAACTCGGCATTCGCGAACGCGCTTTCGTTCCAGGCGACCCCCGTGCGATACGCGACCGCGAGAACCTGCACGCCCAGAGGGCGCATGTTCCATTCGGTTGCCGAGAACGGGTACTTCGTCCAGTCGTTCCAGAACGTCGATCCGGGCAGGATCGTCCGCCGGATGTTGATGCCGGCGTCCCGGATCTGGGCCGCAACCGCATCGCAAGTGGCGGCCTGCCAGTTGTCATCGACCGAGATCAGTTCGAACTCGTGGTCGCCGTAGCCCGCTTCGGCGACCATGGCGGCGCCTGCGTCCGGATCCACCACGAGCGGCGGCAGTTCGGCGTATTCGGGGTGGATCGGGCAGACATGGTGGTTCTCGGCCAACGTTCCCAGGTCGTTGTAGCCCAGTTCCAGCACGATCTCGTTGTCCACCGCCATCTGGATGCCGCGACGCACGCGCACGTCGGCATATTCCTCGGCGTCCTGGTTGAAGCGCACCGCAATGGTCGCGGCAGTGATGGCCTCGGACTTGTTCCAGCCGATCGCATCGAACACGTCGATGAAATCGCCTGTCGTCTGGTAGGTCATGTCGATTTCTTCGGATTCCGCCGCCGCGAGGATCGATGCCGGGTCCGCGCCCAGATCAATGTATTCGATCCGGTCAAGGAACGGCCCGCCATAGACCTCGGTTCCCCACCAGGGCGCATCGCGCTTCACCAGCACCTGCCGGACGCCCACGCGGTTTTCTTCAGGCAGGTAGGGGCCAGTTCCGACGGGGTTCACGCTGGGATCGGAGTCATCGTAGGTCGGGTGTACCACCGCCGCCGGATAGTCGGCGAAGGTCGGGATGATCGAGATATCGGGGGTCGAAAGGACCAGTCGCACGGTCATGTCGTCCACAATCTCGACCGCGCCATCGCGCAACTGCGACGTCGCCTCGTCCTGCAGCGGGATCAACCGGCCCGCCATCGAGTTGCCCTCGACCGTGCCATCGGCCCAGCGTTCGATGTTGTGCGCCACGTCGGCCGCAGTGAAGGCGTCGCCGTTCGACCAGGTGATGCCGGGGCGCACGTTCAGGGTGTATTCGGTCGCGTCGTCATTGGCCGACCAGCCTTCCAGCAGCATGCCGCGGAAGCTGCCGTCCGCGTTGTACTCGACCAGGTATTCCAGCCAGCCCCGCGTGAAGTTCGCGATCTGGCTCCAGTCGGCGGTGCGCGGGTCCTTCAGGCCGCGGGTCTCCATGCTGACGCGCAACGTGCCGCCCATCGAGCCCTGCGCGCGGGCAACGCCCGGTGCGGCCACACCGATCAGCCCGTAGGCCGCCGTGGCCGACACGCCCAGTGCCGTCGACCGCACCAGGAATTCGCGCCGCGACAGCTTGCCTGCCGCATGTTCGGCGGCATACATCCGCGCCGCCGGGTGCACCCGGCCGGGTGTGGTGAAATGCTTCGTCATGTCCGTCTCCCTGTGACGTTTGGTGCGGCGATCCGCAGCCTTATATGGCATCGGAATGTGACAAGGCCGCCTGTGGCGCGCCCGGTCTCTCCCTTGCCTTGTGCGCAGTTGCGCATGGAAGTGACCGCTGCGTCTAGGTCCACAATCGCCGCGTTGCGTTCAAAAAACGACATGACTCCATCGAAACCGACATGACCCCGGGATGCAACCCGAAACCGACCGGCGACGATCAGGGCGCGACCGGAGGCACCCGCTTGAGGTAAGCCGCGATCGCCTCGCGGTCCTCGGGCACCAGCCGCGCGAGGTTCTGCACGACCCTGGCCATGTGCCCGCCAGCGCTGTCGAATTCCGGGGTGAAACCGGTCATCAGGTAGGCCGCGATCTCGGCTTCGGTCCAGGTCAGGGTGGCAGGCGTGATGCCGGGGATCGTGCCCTCGCCCGACGGGTTCGGACCGCCCCCCATGTGCCGCGCGGCAACCGGCCCGCCGAAGGCATCGCGCGGTGTGTGGCATTCGCCGCAATGGCCCAGCGCTTCGGCCAGGTAGCGGCCGCGCGCCTCGGCCTCGGTCAGGTCGGGGGTATCCACCGCCCAGGTCGAGGTAAGATACATCAGGTTCCACAATCCCACGCCGCGCCGCAGCCGGAACGGCAGGGGCAGGTCGTGGCCCTGCGACGGGGCGGCGTCAGCGGGCAGCGTGGCCAGGTAGGCGCGTAACGAGACGATGTCCTCGACCGTCATCTTCGCGTAGGACGGGTAGGGAAACGCCGGGTAGTAGTATCGCCCCTTCGGATCTACGCCATGGCGCATGGCATTCAGGAAGTCCTGATCCGACCAGTTGCCGATCCCCTGCGCGGGATCGGACGAGATGTTGGGCACGCGGAAGGTGCCGAAGGGCGAGTCCAGCGCCTGTCCCCCGGCCAGAACCAGCAAGCCGTCGCCGGTGGCCCCGGACGCCGCATGGCAGGATGCACAGCCACCTGCCCAGAACACCGTCTCGCCCCGTAGAAGGTCGGGTTCGACCCCGGCGGTCGCACCCGCGGGGGCGGTCACCGGATCGGTCAGCACCCAGAACGCAGCACCGCCCATGATGCTCAGACCCACGGTCCAGCGGATCAGCTTTTCCAGCATCACGTCCCCTTCCGAAACGGCTGCGGGACCGGGCTGACGCCCGGTCCCGGTCGCGTGGCAGATTCGCGCGGGTCAGCGCGCGCGGTAAGCCTGGTGGCAGGCGCCACAGGCCGCGCCCATGGCGCCCATTGCGCCCTGCAGTCCCGCCTGATCGGTCCCCGCGACGGCGACAAGGGCAGCGGTCGCCGCACGCAAGCCATCGGTCTTTGCCGTGTAGTCAGCGGGGTCTTCCAGAATTGCCGGCAGCGCCTTGGTGCCGTCGATGCCTACCGATCCCTCGATCCAGTAGCTCGTCTGGTCAATGCCCGCGAGTGCATCGAGGTTTGTTGCGGCCCGCAGCGCCACGGCGGCGTCGTAGGGCACGGCACCCTGTGCCATGGCGCCAACGATGCCCAGGTTGTGCGCATAAAGCTGCATCTGCGCCTTGCGGGCGCCAATGGCGCTCTGGACCGGATCCTGCTGTGCGGCGACGGGCAGGGCGACGGCGGCGCAGGCGGCAAGCGCGGCGAGGATCAGTCCGGGGCGGGTCTTTCGGGTGTGGGGCATGGGGCTCTCCGGTAAGGTTGGCGATACAGATGACGCAAATGTGCAAGCGGATCCTAGTCCTGATGCGGCACAACGCCAGTCACGATATCTGCGGAGGGGGATCTTGCCGATGCAGAGGCACAACTGGGACGACCTGCGCTTTGCGCTGGCGGTGATCGAGGCGGGGTCGGTCGGCGCTGCGGCGCGGCGGCTGGGTGTCAACCATGCCACCGTCCTGCGACGGCTGGCTGCCTGCGAGGACCGGGCCGGCGCGGGCCTGTTCCACCGCACGCCCCAGGGCTATGTCCCGCGCGACGACCGGGCCGACGCGATCGCGGCCCTGCGTGAGGCCGGGGCCGCCATTGCCCGCGCCGCCCATTACCTTGCGGCGGCGGAGTCGCCCGCGCGGCGGTCGCGGCCGATCCGCGTCACCTCGACCGACACCTTCTGCCACGTCGTGCTGCCGCCCATCGCCGCAAGGCTGGCCCGTGGGGCCGATCCCCTGCGGATCGAACTGATCTCGGCCAACGGACACCTCGATTTCGCCCGGCTCGAGGCCGATCTGACCGTGCGACCTGCCCTTGAGCTGCCATCCGCCCTGCAGGGCCGCGCCGTGGCCAGGCTCGGTTTTGCCGTCTATGCCGCACCGGGGGTCGACGGCCCCTGGCTCGGGCTGTCGGGGCCGCTTGCCCGGTCGCGCGCGGCCGAGTGGCTTGCCGCGCAGGCGCCTCCCGGTGATCTCGGCGCCTCGTCCGACAGTTTTCTGGCGCTTCGGGCGATGGCGGTCGAGGGGATGGGCGTGGCCCTGCTGCCCTGTGTGCTGGGCGACGGCGAGCAGCGGCTGGAGCGCCGTGGAATCCCGATTGCCGAAGCCACGGTGCCGATCTGGGTGGCGGCCCCCACCACAATCGCGGGCGAGCCGCGGATCGCGCATGCCGCCGACCGGATCGGGACACGGCTGGAAGAAGTGGCGGGGCGGCTGGCGGGCATGGCCTGAGTCGCTTGCGTGCAATCCTGGGTCGCTTGCG
>CAYYOE010000236.1:0-3915 GCA_964473055.1 uncultured Rhodobacterales bacterium
CCGTCGCCACCAGCACGAACCCGTGCCAGACCGTGTTGTGGAACGGCAACCGGTCCCACAGGAAGAAGATGACGCCGAGGGTATAGATCAGCCCGCCCACCAGCATCAGAACGACCGTCGCCATCGGCAGGGCCGCGAACACCGCTCCACCCGCGACCACCCCCGCCCAGCCGAGACCCAGGTACAGCGCCAGACCAAGCCGACGGAAGCGGTCGGGTGCCAGCGCCTTCAGCCCGGCCCCTGCCAGCGCGCCCACCCATACCCCGGCCAGCAGTCCCCAGCCCTGCCCCGCGATCAGGGCGAAGGGCGTATAGGTGCCCGCGATCTTGAGGTAGATGCAGGCATGGTCCAGCCGCCGCAGAAGCCAGCCCCAGGCGCCATGGCCCGCCATGTTCCAGGCCGCCGACGCCGCCAGCATCAGCACCAGCGTCGCGCCGTAGACGGACACGCCCGCGATGCCAGAGGCATCGCCCTTCAGCACTGCCAACACGACCAGGACAGGAACCGACCCCACCGCCAGCGCCAACCCCGCCAGATGCACGGCGGCATCCGACAGATATTCGGCGCGGGTGTAGGGCCGGGGGCGGGGCGGGGCCGTCATGGCGCCAGCCTGACACGGCCAACCGCCACCCGCCTACCGCCTTCGCATCACGCCCGGCCGCGACGTTGCGTCAGGGGCGCTGCACCGTGATCTGGCGCAGGTGCAGCACGCCATCGTCCCAGCCGTTGTCCATGGCCACGAAATAACGCCCCGCCGGCACATCGGTTTCGATCCGCGCGGTCGAGACGTCGCCCCGGCTGTCTTCCGCAGCGATCTCGGTGCCGTCCTCGGCCAGCAGCACCAGCACATAATCCGACGTCATGCTGACCCCCTGCACCGCCACCGCACCGTCGGCGTCCATCACGAAGGACGCCCACAGCACCTGATCGCGCGTGACACCGCGCGATTGCAGCGGCACGTCGGCAAGGGCGCCCAGATCCTCATAGGTCTCGGGCAGGTCCAGCGCATCGCGGCCCGCAAACATCGACGCACCGCCGCCATCCTGCGGACCGGCACTTCCCGGTGCGGCCACCGCGACGCTGAACGGGCCGGTATCCCCGCCAAAGCCGCGCACCCGCACGCAGTAAAGCCCCGGATCAAGCCCGGCGATGATCCGGCTGTTCGTGCCCCCGGCCTCGAAGTCGTCGTCGTTCTCGACCAGTAGCGCGCCATCCAGGGTATAGAGGGACATCACCGTGTCGATGGTGATCGAGGCCGCGTCCAGTTGCACTTCGACCGCTTCGGACACCGACAGGAAGAAGTCGGCCGGCCCGGTATCGTCGACCAGTCCGGGCAGCGACGCGGCGGTGAAGCCCGGGGCCAGCCCCGAGGCAAGATTGCCGGTATTCGGCGACGAACAGACCATCGGATCGAATGTGCCATCCGTGCCGCCCGTCGCGCCACCGTCCGCTGGCCCGCCCAGGTCGGGGCCTTCGCCGGGCATCGCCACGGACACCGCGAAATCGCCGCCCGCGCCGGCAAAGCCGCGCACCGACACGCAGTAGTCGCCCGGCTCCATCCGCTCGACCAGGCGCGAGTTGGTGCCGATCACCTCGGGGTGGTCATCGTTCTCGAACAGGAAATTGCCGGCGGCGTCGTAGACCGCCAGCACCGTGTCCAGTTCGTCCGACCCGGCGTCGATCTGCACCGACATGCCTTCTGCCAGCGACAGGCGGAAATCGGCGCGCCCGTTCTCCTCGACGAAATAGTCCCAGATCCAGGGCGAGAACCCCGATGTCAGGTCCTCGGCCAGCACCGGCAGCGCCGACAGGTCGCCGCAGCCGCCCGCGTCCGGGCCGCCGAACCCGCCGCCGCCGCCGAAGTACGCCCCGCCGCCCAGTTCCACGTCCGGCCCCGGTGCGGCCATCACCACCAGCACATTGCCGGTGCTGGACACATCGTAGGGCCGCACCGCCAGGCACCACTCGCCCGCAGGCAGCGCCTCGGCCAGCCGCGAATTCGCGCCGCTGGCATCGGGATGGTCATCGTTCTCGTAGGCCGGATCGCCCGCGGTGTCGTACAGCGTCAGGACCGTGTCGATGTCGTTCGACACCGCGTCGATCAGCAGCGCGGTCTCCTCGGTCAGCGTCAATCGCCAGGCGACCTGTCCGTTGTCCGCCGACACCCGGCCCGACAGGCTGGTCGGTAGCCGCCCCGCGCTCAGCACCCCCAGATCGCCCTGCAATGCGGCCGTGTCGCAGGGCATCGGTCCCTCGCCCGGCGGTGGCGGCGGAAATCCGGTGCCGTCCGACGACAGGATCAGCCCGACGATCGCCGAAACCGGCTCGGCCCCGTGCAGCCGCACCTGTGCGCAATAGGCCCCAGAATCCAGGTCCAGTCGCAGCAGCGAATTCAGGTCGCCCGCGCCATCGTCGTCCCAGGCCACCGTCGCGCCCGCCGAATCGAACAGCGCCAGCATCGGGTCGCCGCCCCCGGCATTCTCGGTGCGCAGGAACACCGGCTGCGCGCCGTCCAGCGAGAACTCCAGATACCGCGCCTCGGATCGCGGAATGTCCAGGCGGGCACTGCGCTGGTCGAACCCCGCGCGCAGCGGCTCGCGCAGGGTTTGCGTCAGGATCGACAGCTGCCCGCACGAACCCGTGTCCTGCGCTGCCGCACTCCCTGCCGACGCGATTACCACCAGCGCCGCCCCGATCGTCACCCACCGATCCATATCCATTCCTCGCTATCGTCGTTACTCAAGATGGTCCCGGTCCGGCGCTACGGCCGCGCGGGCATGCCCATGGCCTGCGCCAAGGCGATTTCGCGATCACAGTGCCGCGAGCCGGGACCGCACGTCCACAGCTTTTCGCAGGGATGCCGACTTTTGCCGTCATATCCCGGCTGCCCGTGGCCCGGATTGCACCCGGGCCACAGCACGTTCGGGGGGTGTCGCGCTTGCGCCGTTCGGCACAGGTCCGATGGTGCGCCGACCGGAAGGACAGCTGCGCCGACCCGACGCGGAAACCGTCAACGAGCGGCTTCTGACCGGACGGCGCGGGCGCCCAGTCGTCCCGACCGAGGGCATCGGATGGCCGCAGCGCGGGGCGTGGTCCGCACTTCATGGCGTCAGGACAGAACGGCCCCCGCGCACACTGACGTCACCAAAGCGGCTGGCCGGTGGTGAGGGCCGCCTAGACGGGTGTCCGGGGGATGAGGGCGGAACAGAAACCGGTCGGGGGACCGGTTTCCCGCCCGCAAGGTCAGGCCCGAACGCCATCCGCGGCCCGGATGGCTCTCGCGGCTGATCCGGGCGGAGTGCTGCGTTCAGCCGGGATGCTGTCCCGGCTTCTCGACCCGCGCGACCCTGCCGCACCGGGCGCCTGGTTTGGCGCGGCGCCGCCTACCCCCCGGTTGGCGCCTGCCCCATCGGCGTCAGCCGCCCCGCCAGCCGGTCGCGCGCGCCGCTGCCCCCCTCGTTGCCCCTGCCGAAATCGACGTGCCCCGCAACCTTCGACAGTCCGAACCGCGGCATCCCGGAATAGATCGCCTCGTACGCGCCCGCGCGGACCAGATAGGTCTCGTGCCAGATCCCCACGTCGCCGCGCGCGCCCCGGATGCGCCGATTGAAGGCCATCCAGGCGGGCCAGTGCTGCCGGTCTTTCGACCGCGCATAGGCCTCCAGCTGGTCGAAGCTGCGCCAGTACTGCACCATCACATGCGGCCGGATCCCGGTGTGGCCCAGGAACCCGCTCTCGGGCCCCGCCTGCTCCAGTTCCTTGATCATCCGCGGCATCGCCAGGAACACCGGCAGCCACAGGCCAACCTTCCAGGGCTTGTTGATCCGCATCCCGATCAGGAACACCACGAAATCGCCTTCGATCCGGCCCGCGAACTGCCCGTTGATCACCCCTGTCATCGCCCCCTCCCTGCTG
>CAYYOE010000236.1:4015-5160 GCA_964473055.1 uncultured Rhodobacterales bacterium
CGCCCGCGCCAACTTCCTGTGAAACGCGGCCATGCGCGCGCGACCGGGCAGCGCGATGACCGAGGCCGCCGCGGCCCCGCGAGACGACTACCTGCGGTCCGAGATCTACAACCGCTTCATCCGGCCGCAGGGGATGGACGCGGTCCTGACTCTGACACTGGCGAACGGGCCGCAGGGCACGGCCCTGATGACCTTCGGGCGCCGCGACGGCCACGACGGGTTCTCGGGCGCCGAGCTCGACCTTGCGCGGCAGCTTGCCCGCCTGATCGCGGGGGCCGCGGCATCGGCCTGCGCCAGCGGCGCCGCGATGTTCGGCCACCAGCTCGACCGGCTGGGCACGGCCACCTTCACCTGCGACGGCACCGGCCGCATGCTGACGGCCATTGCCGGAGGTGCGGCGCTGCTGGCCGAGGGGCGGGCGCGACTTGGCGGCGGCCGCCTGTGCCTGCCGGGTGTCCCGGGGCTTGCCCGCGCCCTGGCAAAGGCCACCCGCCCCCGCGATGCCTGGCCCCCGGCGGTGGGGGCCGACCTTGCCGCACCGGGCCTTTCCGTGCGCGTGGCCCCCTGGTGTGGCGGCGACAGCATCGGCGCAGGTCCGCCCCTTGCGCTGGTGATCCTGCGCCGGACCGGGTCCGGATCCGGGACGTCGCCCGTCGCAGCCGCCACCCTGGTCCGCCGATTCGGTCTGACCGCGACCGAGGCGCGCATCGCCGCCGATCTGGCCACCGGCGCCACGCTGCCCGCTGCGGCGGATCGGGCCGGCATCCGCCTGACGACCGCGCGCACGCACCTGCAACGCGTCTTCGACAAGACCGGCGCGCGCAGTCAGGTGGCGCTGGTGGCGCTGCTGCGCCCCGGCGACTGGCCCGAACCCCCGCTCTGAGAACATTCAGCGTTCGTGGAAGAACCCGTGGATCGCGCGGGCCATGGTCTCACTGATGCCCTCCACCGCCATCAGGTCCTCGACCCCGGCGCGCGACACCGCCTTGGCCGACCCGAAATGCGCCAGCAGCGCGCGCTTGCGGGTCGCGCCCACGCCCGGCACCTCGTCCAAGGGCGTCGCCCCCACGGCCTTGGCCCGCTTCGCCCGGTGCGCGCCGATGGCAAATCTATGTGCCTCGTCGCGCAGGCGCTGGACGAAATAC
>CAYYOE010000237.1:0-5110 GCA_964473055.1 uncultured Rhodobacterales bacterium
GAGGGCGAGGCGTGCGGGCCAGGGACTGGGCGGCAGGACCACGATACCGCCAATCGCGCCGGTATTGGCCGATGCCCAGTTCAGAAGCAGCGACAGCAGCGGGTAGCCAAGCGCGAGAACCAGGCAGAAGCCCAGCAGATCGCGGCTCCAGGCGACGCGGGCGCTGGTGGCGGGAAGTGTGCCACGATCGCTGGAAAGCCGGACGTCGATCCCGTCGAGCACGCGGGCGAGGAGGCGGCGGTAGCGCTTTGCGGCGGTGTCCTGAAGAAGCCAGCCGATGACGCGCTTGCGCGTGGGGTCGTTCTTCACGACGTCGGCGAAGAACCACCAGACGGCAGTGAAGATCGCGAGGAGGAGCAGGCCCCAGAACCCGATCTGTTCAATCAGCTTGATCAATGACTGATTCAATGACTGAGGTCCGCGTTTTGCAGGGGCGACCAACGGCGGCCACTGTGATCAACGGCCGGGGATCAAGTCGAATGCATTGTTGCAACCGATACTTGCGGGAACGGTCCGCTGATCTCGCGCAACGGAAGGCAGCGGCCGACCGGGGCGGGCGCTGCGACGGGGACGGTCTTCGGTTGATGGTGCGGCCAACCCCAACGGCACGGCCCGCACTCGCGGTGCACGCAGGCCGGCCCCGATGTCGCAACGCCGGGCGGCTTTGCGGCGTGGGGCGGGCGTTTCCGCGGAGAGCTTTCGCACATGCTGCACCGCAATAATGTGCAGCGCCCGCACAAACATGAAAATTCGCGTTGACGCAGCGTCGGTTTCTCCCGTTGGATGTGCAGCAGGGCGGCGAAGGCGGGCGGGGATGTTGGCCGAAACGGACGAACTTGCGCAGGTCGCGTGGCTTTACCACGTTGGCGGCCGCAGCCAGGAAGAGGTCAGCGGCGCGCTCGGCATCTCGCGCTTCCGCGTCATGCGGCTCCTGGCGGAAGCGCGCGCGCGGGGACTTGTGCGCATCACCGTCGAGCACGAGACCGTCCGGACGCTGGCGATGGCGGATGCCCTGCGCACCGGCTGGGGCCTGACCGAGGTCCTGGTGGCACCGATGCCGGCAGGCATCGGGGATGGGCCGGACGGGTCGGCGGTGGCGCGGCACAGTGCCGGGATCGTCGCGGCGAAGTTCCTCGCACGGGTCGCGCGCGGCGACGCGCGCCTGACGATCGGCGTGGGCTGGGGCTGGACGCTGACCGAGATGGCGCGCGCGGTGAGCGGGCTGCGCAACCCCGGCCTGCGGTTCGTGTCGCTGATGGGTTCGATGAACCATTCCTCGGAAGCCGAGCCGGCGGATGTCTGCACGACCCTGGCCGAACTGAGCGGCGGTCAGGCGCTGTTCCTGCCCGCGCCCTTTCTTGCCGACGACGAAGACGCCTGCCGCACGATCCTCTCGCAGCGGCTTGTGCGCGAGACCCTCGCCGCGGCGAGCGCGGCCGACTATGCGCTGGTGAGCGTCGGTGTCTGCGGGCCCGAGGCACTGCTTTACCAGTATGGCATCCTGACCGAGGCCGACCAGGCCGAACTCGCTGCCGCGGGTGCCGTGGCCGAGACGACCGGCCGCTTCTTCCGGGCCGACGGGTCACTGGCCGAGTGCAGCCTCAACCGCCGCGCCCCCGCGATTCCGTTCGAGGACCTTCGGGGACGCGACGTGGTGCTGCTGGCGGCAGGACTGGAGAAGGTCGTGGCGACCCGGGCGGTTCTGCGCGCGGGCTTCGTGCGACGCCTGATCGTCGATGAGGCGCTGGCGGCGGAACTGGTCGGCGCCGGGGCGGACCTGCGGTCGACGGGAGGGCCGGTGGAAGGCTGACGCGACGCTCGGCGAGGGCGGCAAGACAATGCAGAAGGCCGCCAGACGGCCCGCGGGAGGAGACATGACGGAAACGCGACACCCCATCCTCGAGATGAAGGGAGTATCGAAGTCGTTCGGTGGCCTGCGCGCGCTGATCGACGCCGACCTCGAGCTTTTCCCGGGCGAGGTACTGGCGATTGTCGGCGACAATGGCGCGGGGAAGTCGACGCTGATCAAGTGCCTGACCGGGGTCTACGAGCCGGATGCCGGCGAGATCCGGATCGACGGACAGCCGGTCTCGATCCGGACGCGGCGCGACTCCATGGATGCAGGCATCTCGGTGGTCTACCAGAACCTCGGCCTCGTGGACTCGCTCGCGGCTCCCGCGAACGTCTTCCTCGGTGTCGAGCCGATCCGCCGCATCCTCGGCCTGCCGTTCATCGACAACCGGGAAATGCGCCGGAGGACCATCGAGATCCTGCGGACGCGGGTGGGTGTGGAACTGCCAAACCTCGATGAGCCGACCCGCAACTTCTCGGGCGGGCAGCGTCAGGCCGTGGCGATCGCGCGGGCAATCAACACCACCGACCTGAAGGTGCTGGTGATGGACGAGCCGACCGCCGCGCTCGGTCCGGAGGAGACGCGCAACACGCTGAACCTGATCCGGTCGGTGAAGGAGCGGGGGATCGCGGTGATCCTCGTGAGCCACAATCTCCAGCACGTCTTTGCCGTGTCGGACAGGGTGCAGGCGATGCGCGGCGGGCGCCGGGTCGGGGTGGCCGACTGCGCCACCGCATCGCGCCGCGACGTCCTGGGGATGATCGTCGGCTCTGACGTCGACGAAGACGCGCATGTGTAAGGGGAGGCGGGAGCAATGACCGACGCAACGATGACGCCCGCATCCGTCGCCCGCCCGGCCGAGGGCCGGCGCGTGGCGCTGCCCTGGTGGGAACGCTACATCAACATCATCGGGCCGATGGCGATGATCATCACGCTGTCGATCGCCATGGCGATCTTCCAGCCGCGGTTCTTCGAGTTCGACAACCTGATGATCATCCTTCAGGACGCGGCGATCTACATGGTGCTGGGCATGGCGATGACCATCGTCATCACCGGCAAGGGGATCGATCTGTCGGTCGGAGCCGTGGCGGCGCTCTCGGCGGTCATCATGGCGATGCTGATCAAGGACGCGGGCTGGGGCCCCTATCCGGCGATGGGCGTGGCGATGCTGGTGGGGCTTGCCTGCGGCGCGGCCAATGGCCTGGTGATCACGCGGCTCCACGTGCCCGACCTGCTGGCGACGCTCGCGATGGACCAGATCTATCGCGGCATCGGGCTGGTGCTGGCGGCCGGCGCGGTCCTGGCGCGGTTCCCCGACCCGATCCCGTTCCTCGGCCGGGGGCGGATCGCCGACATGGTGCCGACGGCGGCGATCGTAGGGCTGGTGTTCCTGGCGGTTGGCCTGATCCTCTACCGCTACACCTGGCTTGGCCGCTATGCCATTGCCATCGGCGGCAACCGCGAGGCGGCAGTGCTGACCGGCATCAACATCCGTCGGCAGAAGGTTTTCCACTACATGCTGATGGGCTTCTGCGCGGCCGTCGCGGGCATCCTTCTGACCGGCCGGCTGAACGCCATTCAGGCCACGGCCGGAATGGGCTTTGCGCTGCATACCATCGCGGCGGTGGTCGTGGGGGGAACCGCCCTCTTCGGCGGGCGGGGCACGATGTTCGGCACGCTCGTGGGTGTGCTGCTGCTCGCCATGGTCACCAACGCGCTGGTCATGCTGCGGCTGCAGTTCTTCTGGCAGCTCGTTGCCTCGGGCACGATCATCATCGCCTCGATCGGCTTCTACGCGTGGCTCCAGCGCCGCAACGGTGGCAGCAATCGGGGCGACGACTGACCCACGGCGGCAACGGGCCGCCCGCGGCCGGCCCGGCATCCGGACCGGCCAGACCGAAAGGAAACAGACGGGAGGAGAAAGACATGACGACTTCGCTGAAGAAACTGATCGGGGCCACGGCCCTTGCGCTGTGCCTCGCGGGCGCTGCGGGTGCGCAGTCCCTGCCCCTGAACCCGTTGCCCGACGACGGGGACCGCTACTACTGGTGGTACTATCAGGTCCAGACGCCGGAAGTCCTGGAGAACATGCAGGCGATCGTGGGCAAGGCCGCGACGCCGATGGCAAGCCCGCCGGCGGATCCGGTGAAGATCGCCGTGGTCTACCCCAGCCAGGACGTCTCGGACTTCTGGCTGCGCAGCTACCTCGCCATGGAGGCCCGCTTCAACGAGATGGGGATGCCGTTCGAGGCGGTGCAGTTCGCCTCGAACATGGGCGATTTCGTCCTGCAATCGACCTACGCCGAACAGGTCGCGCGAGAGGACTACGACTATGTGATCTTCGGTCCGTCCGAGCTTCAGGCGCAGCAGGACGACATCAAGAAGATCATGGATTCCGGCAAGAAGGTCATCGTGCTGAACTACGACACCCCGATCCAGGAGTGGGGCGACGACCAGCCGATGATGTATACCACCTTCAGCCACCTCTTCGGCGCGCTGAACATCTGCAACTGGGTGGTCGAGAACCTCGGGACCGAGGGCACCTACGCGATGATCCGGGGTATCCCGGGCGGGATCGACGACCAGCGCTCGGGCGGGTTCCGCGACTGCCTTGCCGAGAAGTCGAACTGGCAGCTGGCCTACGAGCACTACGGCGAGTTCCAGCGCGAAGGCGGCTTCAACGGTGCGCAGCTGATCACCTCGGCCTATCCGGAGGTGATGCTGATCCATAATGCCAACACCGCCATGGCCATGGGCGCGATTTCGGCCGTGCAGGCGGCCGGGCTTGGGGACAAGGTGGGCGTCACGGCCTGGGGCGGCACCGGAGACGAGATCGACGCGCTCAAGAACGGCGAACTGATCGCGACGCCGATGCGGATGTCGGACGACGTCGGCGTGGCGATGGCCGAGGCGATCCGGATGAACGTCGAGGGACGGCAGTCGGAGATCCCGCTCGTGTTCCTGGGCCGGATCGACATCGTCTCGGGCCGTTCGACGCCCGAGGACGTGGAGGCCAAGGCGAACGAGGCGTTCCGCTACACCGGGCGCGCCACGCTCGAGCGCTGATCTTCGGGGGCGCGCCCCGGTTTCCGGCCGGGGCGCGCCCCTCTTTCCATTCCGCGAGGCCGCCGTGAAGCGAGCCATGAACGACCGCCGCCTGCCCGGCAGGCGAGGTGCCCGGGCAGGACAGTGACGAGGCAGGACATGCAAGGCTTTGGCGTTCACACGAGCATGTGGACGATGAACTGGGACCGGGCG
>CAYYOE010000238.1:0-5110 GCA_964473055.1 uncultured Rhodobacterales bacterium
CACCCCCAACCTGGCACCCCTGCTTGGGCATGCAGATCTCGACTGCCTCGTACCGATTGCCTCGGATTGGTAACGCGCGCTCCGGCGTCTCGGCCCGCAAGTCTGTCTACCCATACCGTAACTTGGGTTCGGCGTCCCACAATCGGTCACACCGCGCGCGGCTGGGACGTCAAGGCGGGCCGAGGGTACGTCGAGTGGTCCAGCGCGCGCGCCCGTCCCGGTCATGCCACGGCCACCCTCCTGGTCTCGTCCCTGGCGGTCGAAGGATGGCCCGATGCCGCACCCGTGCCGGTGTTGAAGCGTGCGACCGCATCGAAAAGGCCAGCAGCCGAGCCGCGAAGCCCCTGCGTCGCTGCAGATGTGTGCTCGAACATTGCGGTATTGTGCTGGGTTACCTGATCGAGTTGCGACAGCGCGGCGTTGATCTCGGACAGTCCCCGGGATTGGTCGGCGGCGGCACCGGCGATGGTGCTCACCTGTTCTGCGACCATCGCGATCGAGGTGCCGATTGTCTCCAGCGACGCGCCGGCCTGGCCAACCAGTGCGACGCCCGTGGCGACCTGGGTCTTGCTGGTGGCGATCAGAGACGCGATGTCACGTGCGGCATCCGACGAGCGCTGCGCCAATGCGCGGACCTCGGACGCGACGACGGCAAAACCACGCCCGGCCTCGCCGGCGCGCGCCGCCTCGACCCCGGCGTTCAGCGCAAGCAGGTTGGTCTGAAAGGCGATGTCGTGGATCAGGTCGGTGATGCGCGAGATCTGGTGGGATGAGGCTTCGAGTTTGCCCATGGCATCGACAGCGCTCTGCACGACCCGCGCACTGTCGTCGGCAACCTCGCGGGTCCGCTCCACCGTCTGCCGGGCCGTGTCGGTGGTACCTGCTGTGGTGGCCACGGACCGGGTCAGTTGTGCCAGTCGCGCGGCTGTGTCGGCCAGGGTCGCGGCCTGCTGCTCGGTCCGGCGCGACAGATCGTCCGCGGCGCCGGCGATCTCGTCGATCTCGCCGCGGATCCCGGTGGCGGCCTCGGCCACGATGCGGACCGCATGCGACAGCGTTTCGCCCACGGCGTTCAGATCGAGGCGCAAACCGTCGTATTCCGGAGCAAGAGCGGTCGCGATCCGCGTCGTCAGGTCGCCCGATGAGAGCGCGGCCAAGGCACCGCTCAGAGCTGCGACAACCTCTTGCTGGGATCTGGAGACCTCGGCCTCGCGGGCGCGGTCGGCTGCGAGCCTTGCGTGCGTCTCGGTGACGTCGCGGGCGAGCAGAATGTAGCCCGCCAGTCCTGCCGCCTCGTCGCGGATGGCGGCGATCTGCCCGTCGAACCGACGCGCTTTCGGGCCAAAGTCGCCCGCGACGTCCAGTCGGTTCTCTTGCTGCAGGCGGCTTGGCACCTCGTCCAGCCTCAGGTCTTCAGGCCGGAACAAGGTGGCAAGCAGCAATCCCGAAATCTGCTCCGTCGGTTTGCCCGCTGCTGCTGCGAAACCCGCGTTGGCAGTGATGATCCGCAGATCGAGATCCAGCTCCGCACGGGCCTGGCCGGCATCCAGCGCGTCGAGGACCGCGGTGATCTTCTGCTTCTCGGTGTCGTCGCGCAGTTCCACGATGAACCCAAGGCGCCCAGCCTCGGCGCGGATTTCGTCCATCTTCCAGTGCAGACGTCGTCCGTCCAGCAAGATCTGCCCGAACTCGGGCAAGCGCGCCGAAGAGGCAAGGGCCCGGGGAGCCAGATCGGGTACATCCAGAAACCGGTCAAGGCCCGACCCTGCCGCAGTCCCGGTTCGGTTGCCCAGCAGCGCCCGCGCTCCCGCCGATAGGTGTTCCACATGCCCGTCGCGGTCGAGCAGGATAAGGCCCGCGCTGCTGGCGCTGAACCCGGCCCCCTTGACGGCGGCTTCGCGCGCCGTCACGGCGGCGGCTGCAAGGCGAGCGGCGAAATCGGCAAGCGTGCGGGCGATGGCCCCGATCTCGTCCCGCCGGGCGTGTCCGGCAACCGCTACGCCGAGGTTTCCGTCGGCGATTGCAGCCATGCTGGCCGTGACGCGGCGCAAGGGGCGCGACACCAGACCGAGGATGACCAGCATAGCCGCCAGCAGGGCGGTCACGAAGATCGCCCCCGCGACCGCAAGCGCCCGGGCGAGGCCTGCGGCAATCTCGGCGTCGATGCGGGTGGTGCTCCACGTCACGGCGAGGGCGCCAATCGGTTCCGCGCCGGGCTGGGGACGAATCGGGACTGCGATGCGCCCCGTTCCGTCCCCGGCGAGCGTACCGGTGGACACAGCCGCCGCCGCGAGGGCGACCAGGCTGGTATCCGCGCCAAGCTGCACCAGAGCATCGCCTGTGGCCGTTGTCACTAGCACGTCGGTTGCATCACCCCGAGAGGTCGCGACCAGCGCCTCGACCTGCGGGGTGATCTGTTCGGCGCGGGCAAATCGTACCGCGCCGGCCAGCTGCGCGCCGAGGAGATCCATCACGGTGGCTGCAGTCTCCGCCTGCGACGCGTGGGTCATCGACACGGTGGAGCGATGGTTCACGAAGGCCAGGGTTCCTGTCACGGCAAGCGTGCATAGGCTGACCACGAGGGCGATGGTAACGAAGACAGACCGCATGAAGGAACCTCCGGTTGCCGGGTAGATGCCGGATCAGTCGATCAGCGACTCGGCGTCGATGCTGGCTGTGACGGCGCCGATCAGTTCGCCATTACCCGGGTCGACGATCGCCATGGACACCTGCACCGCATAGGTCTGGGTGGACTCGTCGAACTCGACATCGCTGACATGATAGGCGCCGGGGCCGATGCCATGGGTTTCCTGATGCTTGGCCTCATCACCCTGCCAGTAGTCCGACGTCACATGGCTGGCACCGACGTTCAGGCCCACGTAGTCCATCACGAAGATGTCGGCGATCCGCCCGCCCGAGGCGGCCACGATTTCACGCAGATGGCCAGAGACGGCACTGTTCATCACCGGGTCGATCGTCGGGCGGGCCGATCCGCCGACCTCGGCCATCCACGCCTGGTCCAGCGCGTCGATCCGGGCCTGGGTAATGCCGGCATGGGCCTCGTTCTGCGCCCGGATCGCAGAAACGATCATCTCGTGCGCCATCTGCGGCGCAATGTCGGTTTCGAAATAGGCGCGCGCTGCACCAGTAAAGTCCTGTGCCAGCGCTGTGCTGGACAGGGTGGCGCCGAGGATCGCGCCAAGGATCAGGGTCTTCTGCATCTCTCTCTCCCGCTGGGCCGGACGAACCGCCGGCGGGGGAATGTTGGCAGATTGGTCTTTCCAGAGGATTAATCGGGGCCCACCCGGCAGACTTCGCGGGATCGGAGGCGGCTCGTACCGCCATTTCCTTCAACCCCGCCAGCGGGCTGACGCAAAAACTGCAGCTTGCACGGCCAGCCTTGCGACATCAGGGCCAGGCACCATCCCGATCACCCGTGGCGCTGCCCGGCCGGTTATCCCCGCAGCACGCCCCCGGTGGCCTTCGTCACCTTCTCGACAACCTTCGCTGCAACCTCGTCGATTTCCTTGTCGGTGAGGGTGCGGTCGGCGGGTTGCAGCCTCACGGTCAGCGCGAGGCTCTTCTTGCCCGCACCCAGGCTGCCGCCGATGAACTCGTCGAACACCCGGACGCTGCCGATCAGCGCCTTGTCGGCCCCCTGTGCAGCATTGACCAGCGCCGCGGCCTCGACCCGGTCATCGACCACGAAGGCGAAGTCGCGCTCGACCGCCTGGAAATCGGACAGCCTCAGGGCGGGCCGCGTGGTGGTGCGGGTCTTGGGCTGCGGGATGGCATCCAGATGGATTGCAAAGGCCACCGCCGGGCCTTTCACGTCCAGCGCCGCCAGCACGCGGGGATGCACCTCGCCCAGACCCGCCAGCACTACCTTGGGTCCAAGACCGAGCTTCGCCGACCGGCCCGGGTGCCACCAGGGGTTCACCTGCCGGATCGTGGTCAGCTTGTCAGGCGCGCCCAGGGTCGACAGGATCGCCTCGGCATCGGCCTTGGCATCCCAGACATCCACCGGGCGGCGGCTGCCCAGACGGTCGCGCGGCGCGGTGTGTCCGACCAGCAGGCCCGCTATCATCGCCTCCTGTTCGCCGGGTTCGCCGCCCTTGAACACGGGGCCGACCTCGAACAGGGCGAGGTCGGCGAACCCGCGCGCCTGGTTGCGCGCCGCGGCCCGCAAAAGTCCCGGCAACAGCGACGGGCGCATGTGGCTCATGTCGCTGGCGATGGGGTTTTCCAGTTCCGTGGCCTCAAGGCCGCCACCGAACAGGCCGGCAGCCTCGCGGTCAATGAAGCTGTAGCTGACGCATTCGTTGTAGCCGAGCGCCGCCGCTGTCCGCCGTGCCAGCCCCTCGCGCCGCTGGGCGGGTGTGAGGACGGGTTTCGCCACGCCAGCCGGGCGGGGCAGGGGGGTGCCGCGCAGTTTCGTCAGGGATGCGATGCGCGCCACCTCTTCCACCAGATCGGCCTCGCCCTGCACGTCGGGCCGCCAGCTGGGCGGGCTAGCCATGTCGCCGTCCAGCCGGAAGCCCAGCGCGGTCAGCGTCCGGCGCTGCTCGGCCTCAGGGATGTCCATGCCCACAAGGCTGACCACGCGCGCAGGGTCCAGCCGGTAGGCGCGGGACGTATCGGGAACTGCGCCGTCGATCACCACGTCCGACGCCTCACCACCGCAAAGGTCCAGGATCATCCGCGTTGCCGCCTCCAGCCCCGGCAGGGTGAAGGCCGGGTCCACGCCGCGCTCGAACCGGTAGCGGGCGTCGGAGTTGATCTTCAGGGCGCGGCCCGTCAGTGCGATGGTCACCGGGTCCCAGTAGGCCGATTCGAGGAACACGTTCGCCGTGTTCCCGGTCACACCACTGGCCGCCCCGCCCATGATCCCTGCCAGGCTTTCAGGCCCGTGCTTGTCGGAAATCACCATCTGGCCGGGCTGCAGGGTGTAGGTGCGCTCGTCCAGCGCCTCCAGCATCTCGCCGCCTTTCGCGGGATGGATGCGCAGCCCGCCCGTCACCTTGTCGGCGTCGAACACGTGCAATGGGCGGCAGGCGTCGATGGTGAAGAAGTTGGTGATGTCGACCAGTGCCGAAATCGGCCGCAGCCC
>CAYYOE010000239.1:0-5109 GCA_964473055.1 uncultured Rhodobacterales bacterium
GCGGGCGAGCGGGCCGTCGATGCCGTCGACGATGAAGGCGACCACCAGCCAGAGGAACATCAGGTCCCATTTCTGGTCGACCGCGGCAAGCATCGCCAGCATGGCGAAGACCGCGCCCGAGGCGGTCAGCAGGTGGACGCAAAGGGCCTTGGCGGCGGCTGTCATGAAAGCGTCATGCCTGAGGACGGTCGAGAGTGCAAACGGTTGGGGCGGTGGGGGCGCTGCCCCCAGGCCCGGCCTGCGGCCGGCCCTCCCCCGGAGGTATTTGGGCAAGGGTGACGGGGCAGGGCGGGCGTCAATCCCGGTGTTCGGGGATGCGGCGCGAGGGGGCGACATAGGGGCGCGTCGCATCGCGCAGCGTGACTTCCAGCGCCTCGACCTCCAGCGCGATGGCGCCGTCGCCGGCAAAGGTCAGAAGCACGCGGCCGGTGCCGTCCTCGCCCGGTTCCCAGGTGATGGCGAGCAGCGACAGGATGGTATCGGGGTCGCGGCTGTCGAGGCCCTGGGTGCGGACGGCGCGCACCTCGTCGATGGCCAGGACGGCGCGCACCCGTTCGGGCGGTCGGCCCTGCGTGCGGGCGGCGTCGGCATCTTCCCAGCGGAAGCGGTTGATCAGCAGCGCGAAGCGGCGGAGGCGGCGATCAAGGCGCATCTCGGACGCCGGCAGGACCGCGTCCTGGCAGAGCGCCGAGATGACCGGCATGTCGTCCGCATCGAAGGCGCGCAGGGAGACGGCGCGCTCGGCTCCGTCGGCAAAACGCGCGTCGCGGTCGGTCATGTGGCGCGGATCCGTTCGATGTCGGCACCCACGGCGCCCAGTTTCTCCTCGACCCGTTCATAACCGCGGTCGAGGTGATAGACGCGGTTCACCTGCGTCTCGCCCGTCGCGCCTAGACCGGCCAGGATCAGGCTGACGCTGGCGCGCAGGTCGGTGGCCATGACCGGCGCGCCCTTCATGCGGTCGACGCCGGTCACTGTGGCTGTGCCGCCCTGCACCTCGATCCGGGCGCCCATACGCATCAGTTCGGGGGCATGCATGAAGCGGTTCTCGAAGATGCGCTCTTCCAGGTGGCTGGTCCCTTCGGCGGTGCAGAGCATCGCCATCATCTGCGCCTGCAGGTCGGTCGGAAAGCCGGGGAAGGGGGCGGTGGTGACGTCGACCGCATGCGGGCGGCCGTTCTTGCGGGCCACATGCAGGCCGCGGTTTGTCTGGGTGACGGCGACCCCCGCGGCATCAAGGCGTTCCGCGAAGACCTCGACCAGGTCCAACCGGCCGCCGAGGCATTCCACCTCGCCGCCCGCGATGGCGGGGGCCAGCATGTAGGTGCCCAGTTCGATCCGGTCGACGACGACCGCGTGGGTCGCGCCGTGCAGGGCGTCGACGCCTTCGATGGTGATGCGGGACGTGCCCTCGCCCTCGATCCGGGCGCCCATGGCGCGCAGGCAGGCGGCAAGGTCGACGATCTCGGGTTCGCGCGCGGCGTTCTCGATGACGGTGGTCCCGCGGGCCAGCGTCGCAGCCATCAGGGCGTTTTCCGTGGCGCCCACGGACGGCATGCGCAGGGCGACGGTCGCACCCTTCAGCCGTCCGCCGGGGACCCTTGCGTGCAGGTAGCCGTCCTTCAGGTCGATCTCGGCGCCGAGCGCCGTCAGCGCGTCGGTGTGGATGTCCATGGGCCGTGCGCCGATGGCGCAGCCGCCGGGCAGCGACACGACCGCCTGGCCGAAGCGCGCGAGAAGCGGCCCCAGCACCAGGTTCGACGCGCGCATCTTGCGCACGATGTCGTAGTCGGCGCGCGTCGATGTCACGTCGTGCGACGACATGGCGATCACCTTGCCGCCCTGCAGCGCCGACACCTCGGCCCCCAGCGATTGCAGCAGCGTCGTCATCGTGGCGATATCCGACAGCCGCGGGGCGTTGGTCAGCGTCAGCGGCTGGTCGGTCAGCAATGTCGCGGGCATCAGCGCCAGGCAGGCGTTCTTGGCGCCCGCGATGGCGATCTCGCCCTTCAGTTCGCGCCCGCCGCGTACCACGATGGAATCCATGCCTGTCCCCTTGCCGTCAGCCCTGCGGGCTGGCCTTGTTTCCCTTCGGCCCACCGCCGTCAATCTCGTCGGCCCCGCCGTCCTGCGGGCTTCGGGCTGCCGCCTGTGCCTTGCGCCGGGCGATGTTCGCCTTGAGCGCCGCCTTCAGGCGGTCTTCCCGCGCGGGGGCCGCACCGGACGTGACCGAGGTGTTCGCCTTGCCTGCCATGCGCGGTCTTCTACCGCAGGGGCGGGGCGCGGTCCAGAACGGCTGCGGCCCCGTTCGCTGGGGGCGGTTCACCCCCGCGCGCGCGGGTGGGCGGCGGCGTAGACCTCCATCAGGCGGGGCATGTCCACGGCGGTATAGCCCTGGGTGGTGGACAGCGACGCATGGCCGAGCAGCGTCTGGATTGCGCGCAGATCGCCGCCTGCCGCCAGCAGGTGGGTGGCAAAGGAATGGCGCAGGGCGTGGGGCGTGGCGGTATCGGGCAAGCCCAGCTGACGGCGCGCGCCTTCCATCGCCTTCTGCACGAGGCGCGGGTTAAGCGCCCCGCCGCGGGCGCCGCGGAACAGGGGTTGGCCCTGTTCGACCGGCCAGGGGCAGGCTGCGATGTAGGCGCCGATGGCATCGCGGGCCACCGGCAGCACCGGCACCACGCGGTCCTTGCCGCCCTTGCCGCGGATGCGCAGGGTCTCTGCCATGGGCCAGTCGGCGCCGGTCAGCGACAGCGCCTCGGAGATGCGCAGGCCCGATCCGTAGAGCAGCGTCACCACCGCGGCATCCCGGGCCGCGATCCAGGGCGTGAGCGACTGAACCTCGACTGTATCCAGCATGGCGCGCGCACCGGCCACGTCCAGCGGGCGGGGCAGGCGGCGCGGAACTTTGGGCGCGCGGGCCGACAGCGCCGGCGAGGCGTCAAATCCATGCCGGTCGGCCATGGCGCGCAGGAACGACTTGACCGCCGACAGCCGCCTTGCGGCAGACCGGGGCGACAGGCCCCCTGCGCGTTCGTGCGCCAGGAAGGCGCGCATGTCGGCCAGGCGCAGCGCGGCCAGGTCGGCAGGCGTGACCGGGCCGCCCAGATGACCGCCGAGAAACGACAGGAAGGCGCGGGCATCGGCGCCATAGGCGGACAGGGTGTGGGGCGAGGCATCGTCGAGCGCGGACAGCCCCGCAAGCCAGTCGGACAGGTCGGCGGCGACCGCCGGGGTCATTGCGGCATCATTCCAGCCATCGGCGCATGGCGCGTTCGAAGGCTCCGCCGAAGAAGACCAGAAGGTCAGTGCCGTGGTTGGCCTTGAACTGCTGCGGGTCCTCGGACCCCAGCAGCAGCATGCCCGGCAACCGCCCCGGCCCCAGATCGAGGATCAGGCAGGCCTCGGACCGGACGCGGCTGCCGCGCGGTCCGTGCAGGCCGGCCTCGCCATCGGCCAGCGGGCGGAGCGTGACCGGGCGGACTTCGGTGTCCTGGCCCCGTCCGACGTAATCGGCGATGAAGCCGGGTTCGGCCGGCAGGACAGAGCCTGCGTAGCGCGACAGGGCAGGTTCGGCCGCGGTCCGGTGGGTTTCCAGGATCAGCCGCAGTGTGTCGACGCGCAGCGCATCGGGCAGCGGTCCTGCCAGCGTCGCAAGGAAGCTGTCGAACGACGTTGCCTCCAGCAGGATCAGGACCGCGCGGTGCAGCTGGTTGGTCGAGGCGAGGTTTTCCCAGGCGGCGGCGATCACGCTGCGGTGGGTTTCTTCCAGCCGGTCGAGGCGGCGTTCCAGACGTTCCATCGCGATGCCGCGCATGTCCACGACATTGGGCCCGAGCATCCGTTCGTTCGCCGCGACCAGCGCGCGCATCACGTCGTGATCCTCCAGCACCACACCGGGATCGGCGATGATCGTCTCGCGCAACTGCTCTGCGATTCCGCCTGCCGTGGCCATGGTTCCGTCCCCGCTCCGTCCCGACGCCGGCGCCACTCCGCCCACCGGGGTTTCCCCCGCCTGCGTCACAGGATCTTCTGTCCTGTCTTTGCCCAATCCTGCAGGAAGCCGTCCAGTCCCTTGTCGGTCAGCGGGTGGCTGGCCATCGCCTTGATCACCGAGGGTGGCGCCGTGGCCACATCGGCGCCGGCCAGGGCGGCCTCTTTCATGTGATTGGCGGTGCGGATGGATGCAGCAAGGATCTGGGTGGCAAAGTCGTAATTGTCATAGATCTCGCGGATCTCTCGGATCAGTTCCATGCCGTCGATGTTGATATCGTCCAACCGTCCGATGAAGGGCGAGATGAAGGTCGCGCCCGCCTTGGCGGCAAGCAGCGCCTGGTTGGCGGAAAAGCACAGCGTGACGTTGACCATGCGGCCTTCGCCGGTCAGCACCTTGCAGGCCTTCAGGCCCGCCCAGGTCAGGGGCACCTTGACGGCGATGTTCGGGGCCAGGGCGGCCAGCTTGCGCCCCTCGGCGATCATCGCGTCGGCGTCCAGCGCCACGACCTCGGCGGACACGGGGCCGGGGGTGATCGCGCAGATTTCCTTGGTCACCTCCAGGATGTCGCGGCCGGATTTCAGGATCAGCGTGGGGTTGGTGGTGACGCCGTCGACCATGCCCAGATCGGCAAGCTCGCGGATCGCGTCCACATCGGCGGTATCGACGAAGAATTTCATGGGGGCCTCCCGTGCCGGGTTCCAGGGTCAGCCATCGGCATAGCAGGGGGGCCTTGCCACCGGAAGGCCCCACGGCCAGAACCTGTCGCATGTCCTGCCCCGATCATTTCCCCGAAGGCGCCGCGGTGTCGGTCCTGACGGCCGAGCCGGTCGGCCGCCCGCTGGATTACCGCGCACCGGAAGGCGGTGTGGCGATTGGCGCGCTGGTCGAGGTGCCGCTGGGCCCGCGCCGCGTGCTGGGCGCTGTCTGGGGCCCGGGTGACAGCGGGTTCGAACCGGCCCGGCTGCGCCCTGTCCTGCGGACCTTCGACGCGGCCCCCCTGCGCGACGAACTGCGCAGCTTCCTGATCCGCGCCGCCGAGTACACGCTGACACCGTTACCGGCGATGCTGCGGCTGGCGACCCGCGCGCCGGGGCTGGGCGATCCGCCGGGGA
>CAYYOE010000240.1:0-5072 GCA_964473055.1 uncultured Rhodobacterales bacterium
GGCAAGGGCGTGGCGGGCCGGGAATAGCCTGGACATGGGGAAACCTCCGGTCATGGGTGATGCCCGGTTATGTTATCTCGTAACACCAAGGTCAACCCGCCCTGGGATCACACCTCTGCCATGGAAAGCTGCGGCCCCACCAGATCGGCAAGCCGCCGCCAGCCCGCCTCGGTCGCTGCCGTCAGCAAAAACCCCTTCCGCAGCGCCGGGGCGTAGTCCCGGCCATCGACCAGCCGCGCCACACCCCCTGCCTCGGCCACCAGAAGCGAACCTGCGGCGTGGTCCCAGGGGTGAAGCGTGGCCATCAGCGCGAAATCCGCATGTCCCTCCGCGATCATGCGGTATTCGTGCGCCGCGCAACGCAGCGACATGGCCCGCGCGAAACCCGGGATCAGCCGGGCCAGCCCGGCGCGATGGCGTTCGGGGAAAAGGTTGGGCGTGAAGAAGCCGGTCATCTGGTCCACGGGCCGGTCATCCGCCGTACGCAACGGCTTCGTCGCGCCGTCCGGTCGCGCCCAGTGCGCGCCCTGTCCCAGACCCGCCCAGACCCAGTCGTCCGGCACCGGGTCCATGTGCAGCGCGAACACCACCTGCCCGTCATCCACCACCGACAGGATCATGCCGAACCCGGCCTGACCCTTGGCGAACATCCAGGTCCCGTCGATCGGATCGACCACCACGACCCGGCCCGGCAGCGACAACCGGTCAAGGACCGAGGCATCCGCCGACACCGACTCCTCGCCCACCACGTCCCAACCGAAGCTGTCGCGGACTGCCGCCGTCAGCGCCGCCTCGGACGCCGTGTCGGCCTCGGTCACCAGGTCCTGCGGCCCCGACTTGGCCGCCACCTCGATGGGGGCCACGCGCCGCCAGCGCGGCAACACCTCGGCCCGGGCCACATCGCGGACGATGCGGACCAGTTCGGCGCGTTCGGCAGGATCAAGCGTCAAGACGTCGGCCCGTGGCCTTGTCGAACAGGTGCAGCCGGTCGCGCGGCGCGGCCAGCCGCAGCCGCTCGCCCAACGGATAGTCGGGCGGCAGCGTGACGATCACCCGCTGGCCATGGTGCAGCCCATGCACCAGCCGCTCGGCGCCCATCTCCTCGATGAAGTCAACGGTCAGGTCGAACCCGCCCGCACCCGGTTCCAGATCCTCTGGGCGGACGCCCAGCGTCACCTCGCGGTCGGTATAGGGCACGCCGTCCACCACCTCGGCCCCGCCGACCGTCACGCGCCCGCCCTCGATGCGGGCATCCAGCAGGTTCATGGGGGGCGAGCCGATGAAGGCCGCGACAAAGGTCGTGGCCGGGCGGCGGTAGATGTCCAGCGGGCGCCCTTCCTGCTCGATCACGCCGCCCTGCAGCACGATCAGCTTGTCGGCCATGGTCATGGCTTCCTGCTGGTCATGCGTGACATAGATCGACGTGGTCCCCAGACGGCGCTGCAACTGCTTGATCTCGGCGCGCATCTGCACGCGCAGCTTGGCGTCAAGGTTCGAGAGGGGTTCGTCGAACAGGAAGGCGGCCGGTTCGCGCACGATGGCGCGCCCCATCGCCACCCGCTGCCGCTGCCCGCCCGACAGGGCGCGCGGCTTTCGGTCCAGAAATGCGCCGATCTGCAGGATGTCGGCGGCGGCCTGCACGCGGCGGTCGATCTCGGCCTTGGGCGTGCGGCGGTTGCGCAGCCCGTAGGACAGGTTTTCCCGCACCGACATGTGTGGATAGAGCGCGTAGTTCTGGAACACCATGGCGATGTCCCGGTTCGCGGGATCGAGGTCATTCACCCGCCGGTCGCCGATGCGCACGTCGCCCGAGGTGATCGCTTCCAGCCCCGCGATCATGCGCAGAAGCGTGGACTTACCGCAGCCCGACGGCCCCACCAGCACCGCGAAGGCGCCGTCGGGAATGTCCACGCTGACCTCCTTCACGGCCGACACGCCGCCCGCATAGACCTTCGACACCCGGTCGATCACGATCTCCGCCATCTTCGTCCCGCCCCTTACTTTTCGGTCTCGACCAGACCCTTGACGAACAGTCGCTGCATCGCCAGCACCACCAGCACCGGCGGCAGCATCGCCATCACGGCGGTGGCCATGATGTAGTTCCATTTCGGGTCGCTTTCCGCCGCTTCGGCCATCCGCTTGATGCCTGCGACGATGGTGTAATAGCCGTCATCGGTCGTGATCAGCAGCGGCCAGAGGTACTGGTTCCAGCCGTAGATGAACAGGATCACGAACAGCGCCGCGATGTTGGTGCGCGACAGCGGGATCAGGATGTCCTTGAAGAATTTCAGGGGCCCCGCCCCGTCGATCCGCGCGGCTTCGGTCAGTTCGTCCGGGATGGTCAGGAACACCTGCCGAAACAGGAACGTGGCCGTGGCCGACGCGATCAGCGGCACGGTCAGGCCGGCATAGCTGTTCAGCATCCCGAGGTTCGCCACCACCTCGAACGTGGGCAGGATGCGCACCTCGACCGGCAGCATCAGGGTGATGAAGATCATCCAGAACGCCGCCTGCCGGAACGGGAACCGGAAATAGACGATGGCGAAGGCCGAGGTCAGCGAGATCACGATCTTGCCCACAGCGATGCACAGCGCCATCACCATGCTGTTGAACAGCATGCCCCCGACCGGCGGCGCCCCCGAGGTCGACATGCCCGCCGACAGCATCGTGGTATAGCTCTCTACCGCGTTCGGTCCGAACCACAGCGGCACGACCCCCGACAGGAAGGTGGTCGGTTCGTGTGTCGAGGCCACAAGCGCGATCCAGACCGGAAAGGCCACGATGGCCACGCCGATGACCAGGACCAGATGCGCGAGGAAATCCAGGAAAGGGCGATTCTCGACCATCAGTAGTTCACCCTGCGTTCGATGTAGCGGAACTGGATCACCGTCAGCACGATCACGATGCCCATCAGCACGACCGACTGCGCGGCCGATGACCCCAGGTTCAGCCCGATGAACCCGTCCTTGTAGACCTTGTAGACCAGAATGTTGGTCGCCTGCGCGGGCCCGCCGCCGGTGGTGGCGTCGATCACCGCGAAAGTGTCGAACATGGCGTAGACGACGTTCACGACCATCAGGAAGAAGGTGGTGGGCATCAAGAGCGGCAGGGTGATGGTGAAGAACCGCTTCACCGGCCCCGCGCCGTCGATCGCCGCCGCTTCGCGCAGCGACGCCGGGATCGACTGCAGCCCCGCCACGAAGAACAGGAAGTTGTAGCTGACCTGCTTCCAGGCTGCCGCGATCACCACCAGCGTCATCGCATCACCCGCGACCAGCCGGTGGTTCCAGTTGTAGCCCATCGTCTTCATCGCATAGGCGAGGATGCCGATGGTGGGATTGAACATGAACCACCACAGGATGCCCGCGATGGCCGGGGCCACGGCATAGGGCCAGACGACCAGGGTGGTGTAGGTGGAGGCCGACTTGATCATCCGGTCAACGGCCACCGCCAGGATCAGCGCGGTGCCCAGCGACAGCGCGGTGACCGACACCGCGAAGATCAGCGTGACCTGCATCGAATTCAGGTACAGCGGGTCGTTCCACAGCGCGAGATAGTTGGCCGATCCCACGAAGGTGGTCGTGAACCCGAAGGCATCCTGCCGCAGAAGGCTCTGCCACATGGCCTGTCCGGCGGGCCACAGGAAGAACACCGCGGTGATGATCAGCTGAGGCGCCAGCAAGAGCCAGGGCAGCAGCCTGTTCTGGAAGATCGTGCGTTTCATGTCCCCGACCCTGCGCCCCTACAGGTGAAGGGGCCCGCGCCGATCCCGGCGCGGGCCCCCATCAGTCTGGTGTCCTCAGCGGTTCGCCGCCGCGAACTGCTGGATCAGCGCGTTGCCACGGGCAACCACCGCGTCCAGGGCCTGCTGTGCCGTCTTCGACCCACCCAGAAGCGCCTGGAATTCCTCGTCGATCACGTCGCGGATCTGGACGTAGTTGCCGAACCGCAGGCCCTTCGAGTTCTCGGTGGGCTCGTTCAGCGTGATCTGCAGGATCGGCAGTTCCGTGCCGGGGTTCGCGTCATAGAACCCGTTGGCCTTCGAGAACTCGTAGGCCGCCTGGGTGATCGGCAGATAGCCGGTCGGCTCGGCCCATCCTGCCTGCACATCGGGCTCTGACAGGTAGCTGAAGAATTTCGCCACGCCCGCGTATTCCTCGGCCGGGCGGCCCTGCAGCACCCACAGCGTCGCGCCCCCGATGATCGAGTTCTGCGGCACACCGTCGATGTCGTCGTAGTAGGGCAGCATCCCGTGGCCGACTTCGAACGCGGTCGCGTTGTTCACGACGGCCGCGCGTGCGGCGGACGAGTTGAAGTAGATCGCGCATTCCTGGGCATAGAACTTCGGTGGGGCATCGTTGCCGCCAACCGGCCCGCCGTACTGGAACACGCCTTCCGACTGCCAGCGCGCCAGGTTTTCCCAGTGCCGCGCCACGGTCTCGTTGTTGTAGGTGAGTTCGCTGTCGATGGCGCCAAAGCCGTTCTCGTTCGTGCCGATCGACAGGTTGTGCCAGGCCGAGAAGTTCTCGGTCTGGATCCAGCTGATCCACGCCGAGGTGAAGCCGCAGGGTGCCGCACCCGATTCCATGATCTGCTTCGAAAACGCCTCGACCTCGGCCCAGGTCCTGGGCGGGGTGTTCGGGTCAAGGCCGGCGGCCTCGAACACGTTCTTGTTGTAGTACATGATCGGCGTGGACGAGTTGAACGGCAGCGACAGCAGGTTGCCGTTGGTGTCGGTGTAGTAGCCCACGACCGACGGCAGGAACCCGGCCGGGTCGAACGGTTCGCCCATGTCTGCCATCAACTGGTACACGGGATAGACGGCGCCTTGCGCGGCCATCATCGTGCCCGTGCCGACCTCGAACACCTGCATGATCGCGGGCTGTTCACGGGCGCGGAAGGCCGCGATGCCGGCGGTCAGCGTCTCGGGATAGGTGCCCTTGAACACCGGCACGATCCGGTAGTCGGACTGGGTCGCGTTGAAATCGGTCGCAAGCTGCTCCAGCCGCGCACCCAGTTCGCCGCCCATGGCGTGCCACCACTGGATGTCGGTCTGGGCCGAAGCGGTGCCC
>CAYYOE010000241.1:0-5065 GCA_964473055.1 uncultured Rhodobacterales bacterium
GGGAACGTCCGGTCCATCGACATGGCGATGAAGCTGGGCACCAACCACCCGATGGGGCCGCTGGAACTGGCCGATTTCATCGGGCTCGATACCTGCCTTGCCATCATGAACGTGCTGCACGACGGGCTGGCCGACACGAAATACCGTCCCTGCCCGCTCTTGGTGAAATACGTCGAGGCCGGATGGCTGGGCCGCAAGACCGACCGCGGCTTCTACGACTATCGCGGCGAGGGCGACCCGGTGCCCACGCGCTGAGTCCACGGCACCGCGTCTCATTCACCCTTGCGCAAATACCTTCGGGGGAAGCGGGCGCAGCCCGCGCGGGGGCAGACAGCCCCCGGCTAGCCTTGACGCCCGAGGGCAAGGGTTTCGTCCCGCAGCCAGTCCATCAACCCGCGCGGGTCGTTCGACCAGCGCTTCAACGCGTCGTGCGGGATCGTCCGGCCGATGACAGGGGCCTGCGGCCGGTTCATCGCGTGGACCACCTCATGCAACAGCAGGCCCTGGCGCAGGGTGGCGGAAAGCCGGTTTGCGATCTGGTAGATGCGACTGTTCTGACCGGGAAAATGGATCGGCATGACGGACGCACCCGAGCGCAGGATCATCTTCGCCGTGAAGGGATTCCACACCCGTTCGATCGCCGGCCCGAGCCAGGTGTCGCTCGACGCAACAGAACCGGAGGGGAACAGCGCGATCGTCCCGCCCGCCGCAAGATGGTCCATTGCCGCGCGGCGCATCGCCATGTTCTTTTCCTGCGCCCTGTCCTCATGCGGGAACGGCACGGGAATCATGAAGCGGCGGATTTCCTCGACTTCGGTCAGCAGCGACCGGGTCAGGATCTTGTAGTCGGTACGGACCCGGCCGATCAGTTCGGCCAGCACCATTCCGTCCACCAGCCCATGCGGATGGTTGGCTACGACGATCAGCGGACCTTCGCGCGGGATCCGGGCGATCTCGACGTCGGGGGTGGTCAGGCGGATGCCCATGACGCCCAGCGCCTGCGCCCAGAATGCCTGACCTTCGGGAACGCCGCTTGCCTCGAACCGTCGGATGACGCGCAGCAGGGTCAGCTTGCCGGTGGCCCATTCCATTGCGCGGATGGTGTTGGCCTTCACGGGGTTCGTGAAGGTTCCCGCATAGCTGAGCTTGCGCTTGTCATAGGGTTGGTGCGGACTGCCTATGGCCGCTGCCTCCCTTTCCCGATCACGCCCCTCGTCCAGCACGGGCACGCCTCAGAATGGCTCGCCGAAGCGGTCGGCCACAAGGCGTTCCAGCGCGTCGGCAAGTTCATTGGCTTCGGACCCTTCGGTCACGACCTCGATCGTGGTACCGCGGGCCGCGGCGAGCATCAGAAGGCCCATGATGCTGTCGCCCGAGGCCTCCTGCCCGTCGCGGGACACTGTGGCCCGCGCATCATGCGCCTCGACGACCTCGACGAACTTTGCCGAAGCCCGGGCATGCAAGCCCTTTTCGTTGACGATCTTCAGGCGCCGCAAGACGGAAGCATTCATGACCCTGCCCTGCCCCTACACATCGTAGCTGTCAATGTACTTGCGTCCCGCCGCCGCAGCTTCCGTCACGGCCTGGGTGACCGGCAGGTGACGCGATTTCGCGAGCTTGATGAGAAGCGGAAGGTTTGCGCCATAGATGATCTTCCGGTCAGCAGGCCGACAGGCCCGTAGGGACAGGTTCGACGGAGAGCCGCCGAACATGTCGGTAACCACCACCACGCCGGCCCCGGTATCAACGGAATCGGCGGCGGCGCAGATTTCGGACTGTTTCAGGTCACGGTCGTGGTCGGCCTCGATGGCTATGGCGACCATGCCCGGCTGACGGCCGACGACATGCTCGACAGCAGAGAGATACTCCCGCGCAAGGCCCCCGTGGGCAACGATGACTATCCCGATCACACGGGTCACCCGTTCCGATCCGCCGACGCACCACCCGTCGTGCGTCGGTCCAGTTCCCTGTGCCGAGTTGACACTTGCCAGCCCGCCTGTGCAAGGGCCAAGGCCAGACGTTCCGCCACCGCAACCGACCGATGCTGGCCGCCGGTGCAGCCGAAGCCGACGGACAGATGTGCCTTTCCCTCGTCCACATAGGCGGGCAGCAGGAAGGTCAGCAGCCCCGTCAGGCGGTCGACGAAGGGGGCAAAGCGGGTGTCCTCGGCGACATGCGCAGCAACGCGCGGGTCCTGCCCCGTCAAGGGACGCAGGTCGGGATCCCAGTAGGGATTGCGCAGGAACCGCACGTCGAACACCATGTCCAACCCGCGAGGCAGGCCGCGCTTGTAGCTGAAGGACTGCAAGGTGACGGCCAGCCGCCCGGCCCCCGAAACCGCGAACCAATGCGCGATCTCGGCGCGCAGGTCGTGGGGTGTCATGTCGGAAGTGTCGATCAGCACATCGGCACGCCCGCGGACCGGTTGCAGCAGGTCGGCCTCGCGCGTGATACCTGTCTCGGGCGTCTCGTCGGGCGCAAGCGGGTGGCGGCGCCGGGTTTCCGAGTAGCGACGGACCAGCACCTCGGGGCGGCAGTCGAGATACAACACCTCGGCGCCGCCGACGCTGGCCAGCCGGTCGATCGCCTCGATAAGGGCGGCGGTCGAGAAATCGCGGTTGCGTGTATCGAGGCCCAGTGCCAGCGGGCGGTCGATTGGCGGGCCGTCCAGCAGGCGCGACAGCAGAGACAGCGGCAGGTTCTGGATCACCTCGAATCCCAGGTCCTCCAGTGCGTTCACGGCAGTGGTCCGGCCGGCGCCGGACGGGCCGGTGACAAGGACAATCCGCGGCGTGACGATCCGCGCGGCAGTTACAGGCTCGGCGGGCGGCAGGCCCGGGACATGTTCGGGGTCCGGCATCATGGGTGGATCACTCAATCAGACCACCCCGGAGATATTGCACGATAGCCGCCGCGAAAGGGCCGGTGCCGGGATTGTGCAGCACCGAGACCGGATGGCCAACCAGATCGCGGAAACGGCGGGGCGGCAGGCGTTCCGCTTCTGGCGTATCGAGGTCGACCACGAGGACAACCGGAACCGGGGGCGCCGGGTCGGCGGCCAGGATGCCGAGGCCCCGGGCCTCGATCCGGCCGAGGATCGTGGGGGGGCAACTGGCCACCGGGGCACCGTTGCCCGGGTGCAGGACAGTACGGTCATCGGCGACCAGGCGCGCACCCAGCGCCATCAGTTCCAGGGCGAGCGACGACTTGCCCGCGCCCGACCGCCCGAGAATCAGGACGCCGCGACCGTCGAGGGCCACACAGCTGGCATGAAGCGTTACGGTGTCGGCCACGATCTGTCAGAGCGGCAGGCCGACGACGAAGCGCGCGCCCAGCGGGTCGGACGAAATGTCGGCGTCGGTCGGGCGGATGTTCTCGGCCCAGATCACGCCGCCATGCGCCTCGACAATCTGCTTCGAGATCGCCAGGCCAAGCCCCGAGTTGTTGCCGAACTGGTTCTGCGGGCGTTCCGAATAGAAGCGGTTGAAGATCTTGGTCAGCGCGGCCTCGGGTATGCCGGGACCGGTATCCTCGACCACCACGATCACCCGATCCTCGCGGCGCCGCGCCCAGATGCGGATGGCGTCGCCTTCCTCGCAGAAGCTGATGGCGTTCGAGATCAGGTTGACGAACACCTGCGCCAGCCGCGCCTCGAGCCCGGTGATGACGATGGGATCCTTGGGAAGGTCGGTGATGAACTCCACCCCCTTCTGGTGTGCTTCGTTGCCCATGAAGTCGGTGATGTTGGACAGCATCTTGAGCAGGTTGAAGGCGGCCTCGTCCTCCTTCACCAGTTCGCTGTCCAACCGCGAGGCGTTCGAGATGTCGCTGACCAGCCGGTCCAGGCGGCGCACGTCGTGTTCGATCACCTCGAACAGGCGTTCGCGCTGGTCGTCGCGCTTGGCAAAGCGCAATGTGCCAATGGCGGACCGCAGGCTCGCCAGCGGGTTCTTGATCTCGTGCGCGACGTCGGCGGCGAACTGTTCGTTCGCCTCGATCCGGTCGTAGAGCGCCGCCACCATGCCCCTGAGCGCCGCCGACAGGCGCCCGATCTCGTCCGGCCGACCCGACAGGTCGGGGATGCGGACGCGCCCGGGGCTCATCTTGCGGGCGTTCTTTTCGCTGCCGATCTCGGCGGCCGCGGCAAGATCTGCGATCGGGTTGGCGATGGTGGACGCCAGAACCAGCGACAGTCCGATGGACACCAGAATGGCGATCACGAACATCTGCAGAACCTGTTCGCGCTCGGCCCGCACCAGTTGATCGATCTCGCCCGTGGCCGAAGTCACGGCGACGACGCCCACGACCTGACCGCCATGCACAATTGGTGTCGCCACCGAGAATACTGTCCGTCCTGCCGTATCCTGGCCGGTGTTGACCTGCGTGCTGCCCGTCAGGGCTTCGGGCAGCAGGGCGCGTGTCAGGACCTCGCCGTTGAAGCGCTCGACCTCGGGTCGGTTGCCCGCGGCCACCAGGCCTTCCAGGGCTTCCCAGACGCGGTTCAGGATGCCGGTGATAAGGGTCGAGCGCTGGTCGGATGCTGCGCCCTTTGCCTTTGGAAACGGGCGTCGTTCCCGCCCCAGGGTCGTGGCGACAAGGTTCTCGGCCCGGTCGAAGACATAGACTTCGATCGATGGCGTCAGGTCCAGCCGGCCCAGCGTCGCGCGGGCATCGACACCATCGCCCGTCATCAGGTTGACTGGCGCGCCCTGGGGAAGCTGCGCCTCGAACACGTCGGCCACCAGATGGGCGACCTCGACAAGCCCGCCCTCGCGCTGAACGACCAGGCTGTCGCGCACCGGATTCATCCACAGCACGCCACCGACCAGGACGATGATGGCCAGCAGGTTGAAGATGATGATCTTGCGCGCCAGTGGCGAGCGGTTGATCGCGATCAGGCTGCGCCGCTGGCGACGTCGGCGAAGTTCGGTATCGGGGGCAAGGGCCGGGGCAACCCAGTCCTCGCCCAGAACGACATCGGCCACCCGACCGCGGGTGCCCGTGATCCTGCCCGTGGACTTGCCGACAGGTTTCGCCTTGTCCGCAGCGACGCGGGCTGGACCGG
>CAYYOE010000242.1:0-5045 GCA_964473055.1 uncultured Rhodobacterales bacterium
CGGCACTATGGCCGCCCGGCTGACCGGGTGCACGCGGTCCAGATGGAACTGGCCCAGCGCGCCTACCTTTCCGCCGAAGCCCCGCCCTGGGCCTTCGACCCCGCCCGCGCCACGCCCCTGCGCGCCACCCTTGCCGCCTGCCTTGGCGACCTCGACCGCCTCGCGCGATCGGGCGCGCTGTCCTGACCCGTCCGATGGAGGCCCCCATGACCGACCCCCGCCACAACCTGCGCGACATCTTCCCGCCCACCGGACCCGAGCGCACGGCGCGCACCTGGGGGGCCGAGGCGGCGATGCGGATGCTGATGAACAACCTGCACCCCGACGTGGCCGAGAACCCGCACGACCTGGTGGTCTATGGCGGCATCGGACGCGCGGCGCGCACCTGGGACGACTTCGACCGCCTCGTCGCCGCGCTGCGCGACCTGGGGCCGGACGAGACGCTGGTGGTGCAGTCGGGCCGCCCGGTGGCCGTGGTGCGCACCCACGCGGACGCGCCGCGCGTGCTGATCGCCAACTCCAACCTCGTGCCGCACTGGGCGACCTGGGACCACTTCAACGACCTCGATCGCAAGGGGCTGATGATGTACGGCCAGATGACCGCCGGGTCCTGGATCTACATCGGAACGCAAGGGATCGTCCAAGGCACCTACGAGACCTTCGCCGAGGCCGGGCGCCAGCACTATGGCGGCGACCTGACGGGCCGCTGGATCCTGACCGGGGGACTGGGCGGCATGGGCGGCGCGCAGCCATTGGCCGCCGTGATGGCCGGGGCCTGTTGCCTGGCGGTTGAGGTGGACGAGACGCGCATCGATTTCCGCCTGCGCACCCGCTACCTCGATGCCAAGGCCCGCACGCTGGACGAGGCACTGGCAATGATCGCGGACTGGACGGCGGCGGGCGAGGCAAAGTCCGTTGGCCTGATCGGCAATGCCGCCGATATCTTCCCGGAACTGGTGGCCCGCATGAAGGCGGGCGGCATGCGCCCCGATATCGTGACCGACCAGACCAGCGCGCATGATCCGCTGCACGGCTACCTGCCGCAGGGCTGGACCGTCGCCGAATGGCGCGCGAAACAGGAAAGCGACCCCAAGGCCGTTGAAAAGGCCGCCCGCGCCTCGATGCGCACCCATGTCGCCGCGATGGTCGACTTCTGGAACGCGGGCGTGCCGACGCTCGACTACGGCAACAACATCCGGCAGGTGGCGCAGGACGAAGGGCTGACGAACGCCTTCGCCTTTCCCGGCTTCGTGCCCGCCTACATCCGCCCGCTGTTCTGTCGCGGGATCGGCCCGTTTCGCTGGGTGGCCCTGTCGGGCGACCCCGAGGATATCCACAAGACCGATGCGGCGATGAAGCGGCTGTTTCCGGAGAACGCGCACCTGCATCGCTGGCTGGACATGGCGCAGGAGCGGATCGCCTTTCAGGGCCTGCCCGCGCGGATTTGCTGGATTGGCCTCGGCGACCGGCACCGCGCCGGGCTGATGTTCAATCAGATGGTGGCGTCGGGCGAACTGAAGGCGCCCATCGTGATCGGGCGCGACCATCTGGACAGCGGGTCGGTCGCCAGCCCCAACCGCGAGACCGAGGCGATGATGGACGGGTCGGATGCCGTGTCGGACTGGCCGCTCTTGAATGCACTGGTCAACACCGCCAGCGGGGCGACCTGGGTGTCACTGCACCACGGCGGCGGTGTGGGGATGGGGTTCAGCCAGCACGCCGGGATGGTGGTGGTGGCCGACGGCACGCCCGAGGCCGCCGCGCGGCTGGAGCGGGTGCTGTGGAACGATCCGGCCAGCGGTGTCTGGCGGCACGCCGATGCGGGGTATCCGGACGCGCTGGATTGCGCCCGCGACCACGGGCTGCGCCTGCCCGCGATCCTGGGAAACTGACCCGGACCGCCGCAAGCGGGCGGACCGGCAACCGACGCATGGAAGCGGTCCGCGGGTGGCTAGGACATTGTTCCTGCTCCCACACGCGATCTCTGCGCGAAGGGACGCGCCCGACCCTGGGGGGGTGCCGCAGAACGCCGGGGCTGCAGCGCTTTATGGCAGCCAAGCCCCTCCAACCGTTGTGCTGCCTCCAACGTCGAAATGCGCCCTCCCGGGGGGAGGGTCGGGCGCGGCCCGGGCTGGTCGCCCGGGCCAATGGCCTTTGGGCCGCGTGCCACTGACCGGCATCCCACGCCAGGTTTGCGCCGGACCGTGTCCCGAGCGATCTTGGGACGGTCGCTACTCCCGCCCGCGCAGCACCTGCGCGGGCCGCGCGTTCAGCGGCCCGATGGCGAAGGCCAGCCCGGCCAGCGTCGAGGCGACGACGCCCCCCGCCACGATGGCCAGCGCATTCACCGGATCGAACCGGAACGCGGTCTCCATCGCAAAGCGCGACACGCCCCAGCCCGCCAGCCCGCCTGCCACGATCGCCACCGCCCCGGCTGCCAAACCCATCAGTCCCGATCGCAGCGCGAAGGACCGCAGGATCATGCCGCGCGTCGCCCCCAGCGTCTTGAGCACCGCGGATTCGTAGGTGCGCGCCCGCACCCCCGCCGCCGCCGCACCGATCAGCACGATGAACCCGGTCAGCAGCGTCGCCAGCGCGCCATAGGTCGTGGCTGCCGCGATGGCGCCCAGCACCTCGGACACGCGGTCGATGGCGTCCTTGACCCGGATCGCGGTGATGTTCGGATAGGCGCTGGCCAGGTCGCGCAGGATCGCGGCCTCGGCCTGTTCCTCGGCATAGATCGTGGCGATATGGGTATGCGGGGCGCCGGCCAGCGCGCCGGGGTTCATCGACATGATGAAGCCGATGCCCGCGGTCGAGAAATCGACAACGCGGAAGCTGGTGATCTCGGCCTCGATGTCGCGGCCCAGGATGTTGACGGTGATCCGGTCGCCCAGTTGCAACCCGATCTCGCGCGCTTCCTCGTCGGCAAAGCTGACCTGCGGCGGACCGTCATAGTCGGCGGGCCACCAGGTGCCTTCCGTGACGCGGGTATCGGGCGGCGGCACGTCGGAATAGGTCACGCCCCGGTCGCCGCGCAGCACCCAGTGATCGGCCACCTCGCGCGCGGGGCGGTCGTTGATCCGGGTGATGATGCCGCGCAGCATGGGTGCGCTGTCGACCTTCGACACCATCGGATCGGTGTCCAGCCGCTCGCGGAAGCCCGGCAGCTGGTCGTTCTGGATGTCCACGACAAAGTAGCTCGGCGCCACCTCGGGCAGGTCGGCGGCGATGGCGCCGCGCAGGTTGGCGTCGATCTGGCCCACGGCGGCCAGCACCGTCAGACCCAGCCCCAACGACAGGATCACGCTGCCCGTCTCGGCCCCCGGCCCCCCCACTGACCCCAGCGCCAGCCGCAGGCTGGTGCGCCCCCGTGCCGCGCGGGCCGAGGCACCGATGCGCGCCGCACGACGGACAAGCCAGCCGACCGCCAGCAACGTGACAAAGGCCGCCGAACCACCTGCAAAGGCCCATAGCGTCAGTTGCCAAAGACCCGACAAGACCGCCGCCGCCGCGATCAGGATGGCGAACAGCGCCCCCGTGACCGCGATCCAGACCGGACGCGGCCAGCCCGCATGCCCGCCCGAGACGTCGCGAAACAGCGCCGCCGCGCGCACGTCCTCCGTGCGCGCCAGCGGCCATAGCGTGAACACGCCCGCCGCCAGCACACCATAAAGCGCAGCCTCGGCGAGCGCCCCCGCCTGCACCCCGATCTCGGCCGGCACGGGCAGCCGCGCCTCGATCACCGGTGCCAGCAACAAGGGCACAGCGGCCCCCAGCGCAAGGCCCAGCGCGATGCCGATCCCGGCCAGAACGGCGATCTGGTAGAAATACGCGGCGAAGATCGTCCGCGTCTCTGCACCCAGGGTCTTGAGCGTCGCGATCACCTCGGTCTTTTCCGCCAGATAGGCCCGCACGGCCGCCGAAATGCCAACGCCCCCGACGGCAAGACCGGCCAATCCGACCAGGACCAGGAAACTGCCCAGCCGGTCGACGAACTGCTGCACCCCCGGCGCACCGTTGCGCCGGTCGCGCCACCGCAGACCGGTCTCGCCGAAATCCGCGCGCACCGCGGCCCGCGCCGCATCCAGATCGGCGTCAGGGGGCAACCGCAGACGATACTGGCTTTCGAACAGGGTCCCCGGCATGAGCAATCCCGAGCCCGCAAGCCCGTCCAGCGACACGATCGTCCGCGGCCCCAGCCCGAAGCCCGCCGCCTGGCTGTCGGGTTCACGGGTCAGGACGGCCATGGCCACGAAGTCCTGCGTTCCCAACCGGAAGATATCGCCCGCCGCGATCCCCAGCCGGTCCATCAGGGCCCGCTCCATCACGCCCCCGGGCAGCCCATCTGCCCCCGCAAGCGCTGCCGCCATTCCGATGGGCGGGTCCAGCCGGACCTCTCCATACAGCGGATAGGCCCCGTCAACCCCGCGCACCTGCGTCAGGCCACGTTCGGCCTGGCCATCGGCGCCCGTGACCGTGGCCATCGAGCGGAAATCCACCGTCTCGCTGACGACATCGGCGACCCCTGCCATCGCCGCACGCTCGTCCGGTTCGGCGAAACGATAGGTCAGACGGATCTCGGCATCGCCACCCAGCAGCGCGGCCCCCTCGCGCTCGACTCCGGCCTGGATGCCGTCGCGCACGCTGCCGACGGCGGCAATGGCCGCCACGCCCAGCGTCAGGCAGGCGAGGAACACACGGAAACCCCGCAACCCTCCGCGCAACTCGCGCCGGGCGATGGCCCAGGCGACACTGCTCATTCCGCCGCGCGCCGCAGCGCCTCCTGGCTTTCGATCTGTCCGTCGCGCAACCGCACCACCCGGTCGCAGCGCGCGGCAAGGTCGGGCGCATGGGTCACCAGCACCAGCGTCGCGCCATGCCGGTCGCGCAGACCGAACAGCAGCGCCATGATCGCCTCGCCGTTCACCCCGTCGAGGTTGCCGGTCGGTTCATCCGCCAGCAGGATCTTCGGCCGCGTCACCGCCGCGCGCGCCAGCGCCACGCGCTGCTGCTCGCCGCCCGACATCTGCGCCGGGTAGTGG
>CAYYOE010000243.1:0-5033 GCA_964473055.1 uncultured Rhodobacterales bacterium
CAAACCCCTTCATTGCCCCGCGCAGCATCGCGGGAACCGCGCGCTACGACCTGCGTGTGGCCGGGGCGCCATCGCTCGACGCGGTCAGCGGCACGGTGCGGCTGGAGGGCGGGCGCGTGGTGGACCCGGGCCTGACCCTGGTGATCGAGGACGCGGCCGGCACGATCACGCTGGCGGGTGGGCGCGCGACCCTGGGCCTGACCGCGCGTTCGCAGGCGGGTGGGCGGCTGGCCGTGGCGGGGCCGATCAGTCTGGCCGCCCCATTTCCCGCCGACCTGTCCGTGGACCTCACGCGCCTGCGCCTGACCGATCCGGCGCTCTACGACACGCGCCTGTCGGGCCGCGTCACGCTTACCGGCCCCCTGACCGGCGGCGCGCGCATCGGCGGCACGATCGACGTGGGCGAGACGGAACTGCGCATCCCGTCCTCGGGCTTCGGCATCTCGGGCGAGTTGCTGGAGATGGTGCATCTGAACGAACCACCTCCCGTCCGGCAGACACGGGCGCGCGCGGGCCTGTTGGCGGCGGGCGAGGTCCCGGCCAGCCGGGGCGGCGCAGCCTTTCCGCTGGATGTGCTGATCCGCGCGCAGGGGCAGGTCTTTGTCCGGGGCCGGGGTCTTGACGCCGAACTGGGGGGCGAGTTGCGCCTGTCGGGCACCACCGCTGACCCGGTGCCCGTGGGTGGCTTCCGACTGATCCGCGGGCGGCTCGACCTTCTGGGCAAGCGGCTGGACCTGGTATCGGGCCTGGCGCGGGTGGAAGGCGGGCTGACGCCCTGGCTGGAACTGACAGCCGAAGGCGCGGCCGCCGATGTGCGGGTGTTCGTCGACGTGATCGGCCGGGCGTCCGAACCCGAATTCACCTTCCGGTCCGAACCCGACCTGCCCGAGGACGAGGTGCTGGCCGCCTTCCTGTTCGGGCGCAACGTGGCGCAACTGTCGGCCTTCCAGGCGCTGCAACTGGCCAGCGCGGTGGCCGAACTGGCGGGGCGGGGTGGCGTCGGCATCGTGTCGCGGCTGCGCGGGGGGCTGGGGCTGGACGATCTGGACGTCAGCACCGATGCCGACGGGCAGACCGCCGTGCGCGCCGGGCGGTATCTGGGCGAGAACATCTATACGGATGTGACGGTCAAGGGCGGCGACACGGTTATCAACCTGAACCTCGATGTGATCGACAATGTGACCATCAAGGGCAGTGTGGCTTCGGACGGCGGCACCGGGATCGGGATCTTCTACGAGCGCGATTTCTGACGCGCGAGAGGGGAAAGACCGCCGCGATTCGCACCGCCGCAATGCCGTCGAACCGGCGTCATTGAGATTTCATGCTTTGATTGCTATCTTTCCATCACGGCCATGCGCCGCGGCCGAACCATGTCGGCGCGCATAAGGAGGACGACAACCTGTCTCACACCACTGGTCTGGCCCCGACGCGGGCCGCGACACCCCCGGTTCCTTCGCTGCAGGCGTCTGGCGCGCAGGTCGAGGATCCGGACAGTCGGGCGCTTCTGGCCCGCGTTCTTTCCTCACTCGATGATGACAAGGCCGAAGATGTCGTGCAGATCGACCTGCGCGGTCGTTCGTCCGTGGCAGACTGGATGGTCGTCGCCTCGGGCCGGTCGTCGCGTCAGGTCACGGCGATCGCCGAGAAGCTGGCCGAACGGCTGAAGCAGGACGCCGGCATTGCAGTCAAGCTGGAGGGCAAGGCCACCGGCGACTGGGTGCTGATCGACGCGGGCGACGTCATCGTCCACGTCTTCCGCCCCGAGGTGCGCGAGTTCTACCAGCTCGAGAAGATGTGGATGCCCACGGGCCAGCAGGCGGAGCGTCCCGCCCGCGCATGATGCGGCTGCACATGGCCGCGGTGGGCCGCATCCGCGCGGACGCGCCCGAGCGCGCGCTGATCGAGGACTATGCCGCCCGGTTCAACCGGACGGCCCGTCCACTGGGGATGGGCCCGCTTTTCGAGCACGAGGTAGAACCGAAGCGCGGCAGTGGACCGGGCGTCGAGGCCGCCGCCCTGGTCCGCGCGATCCCGCAGGGGGCCGTCGTTTGCGTGCTGGACGAACGCGGGCGCATGATGACCTCGCCGGAACTTGCCGACAGGCTGGCGCGCCTGCGCGATGCGGGGCAGGGCGATCTGGCCTTCCTGGTCGGCGGGGCCGACGGGGTGGATCCCGCGCTGCGGGACCGCGCCGATCTGGTGCTGTCCTTCGGACCGATGGTCTGGCCGCATGCGCTGGCGCGGGTGATGCTGGCCGAACAGTTGTATCGGGCGGCGACGATTCTCGGTGGCGCACCCTATCACCGGGTCTGAGCGCTGTTGGCCGTGGGGGTGGCTATTTGCTGCCCGGGCCGCTGGCCCTGATGCTCCGGGCCAAGTGCGCGGTCAGCCCTTCCGGCATCGGTTGGCGCCCCTTCCCGCGCAAGGCCGCCCCGGCTGCCCGCTCTCTCCGATGACGCGCAGGAAGGCCATGCCGCGCCTTGATTGCTAGCGCCCGCGCCCGATTACCGCCAGCCGGATCAGCGCGCGCTCCGCAAGTGCCATGCCTGGTGCACGACTGGATGACCGCAGCGTCAGGTCGGTGTCGACCAGCAACGCCAGCGCCCGGTCCAGCGCCCCGACGTCCCACGCCCGCACCTGACGCAACAGCGCATCCTTGCGGCGAAAGTTCAGCGGCGGACGCGAGCGGTTCAGCGCCGCTTCCGGTCCTGCCGGGTCGGCCTTGGCCGCCAGCATGGCGCGGAAATGCCGGGTCGCCGCGATGCACAGGGCCACCGGCGTGACCCCCTGCGCCGCCAGCCGCGACATCAGCCCCGCCAGTGCCTCGGGCCGGCCATCCGCCACCGCGTCGATCAGGTCGTCGGTCTCCGCCTCGACCGACACGGGCGCGACGGCGGCCAGATCGTCGGCGGTGACGGGCATGGTCTGCCCGCGCGCATAGAGCGCCAGCTTCTCGACCGTCTGGCGCAGGTCGCCGGGGTCGAGCGCGCGCGACAACGTAAGCAGGTCGTCCATCGCGGCCCGTCCCAGCGGCGGGCAGGCGGCATCGCGCAGCCAGCCTTCCACCTCGTCACGGCCGGGCGGATCGTCGTAGACGGCGATGGCGACGGCGGCCTTCGCGCCCTCGAACAGCTTGCGCAGCTTCGATCCCGGGGTCAGCTGCCCCGCCGTGGCCACGATGGCCGCGTCGCCCGCCCGCCAGTCGGCCACGGCCGCGGCCAGCGCGTCGGCCAGCCCGTCGGTGGCATCTTCCACCAGCACCGCGCGGGGGCCGGGAAAGAAGCCCGTCGCCTTGACCGCATCCAGAAGTGCCGCCGGATCGCGCCGCAGGTCTGCGCCCGCCAGCCGCGTCAGCCGCATCTCGGCCTCGCCCTCGGGCCCGATCAGTCGCGCGACCAAGTCCTGCCGCTTGACCGCCACGCGCATCGGGTTCGCCCCGTAGATCAGCGCGCCGGCCACGGCCGGGTCGGGCCGCGCGATGTAGGCGCTGGCATCCCGGGCCGACAGCTTCACCGGTCGCGCCCGGCGGTTTTCAGGATGATCTCGTCCACCAATCGGTCCGCCAGGATCGTCATCAGCCGGTCGGTCGCATCCTCGCGCGCGGCGCGGGTGGCGATGGTCGATCCGGTGGCGGAATAGCTGGTGAAGGCGGTCACCTGCCCGCTGGCAGCCACGGTCCCGCCCGCGGTCTCGGTCAACCGCCAGTCGAGCGTGCCGGTGACGTTGTAGCGCGTGATCTCGGCCGCCGGTGTGATGGCGACCGATTCCTGCTGCGTCGACAGGGTGTAGGCCAGGTCGTAGGCCGGGGCAGCGCCGGGACGGCCCAGCCGTTCCTCCAGCCGGGCGACCAGCACATAGGCGGGCAGCGTGCCGGGCGCCTGCACGGTGACCTGGCCCAGCAGCGCCGTAGCGGCCCCCCCGGGGCCATAGGCGGGCGCAAACCCGCAGGCAGTCAGTGCCAGCGCGGCCATGGCCGCGAGGGTGCCGCGCCTAGACCACCACATTGACGATGCGTCCCGGCACGACGATCAGCTTCTTGGGAACCGTGCCTGCCAGTGCCTTGGTCACCTGGTCGTCGGCCATCACCAGCGCCTCGATGTCCGCAGCGGCCATGTCGCGGGCCACCGTGATTTCCGACCGCCGCTTGCCGTTGATCTGGATCGGCAGGGTCACGGTGTCGTCCACCAGCATCGCCGGGTCGGCCACGGGCCAGGCCGCGGCGGCGCAAAGGCCCCGGCCCCCGCACATCGCCCAGACCTCCTCCGCCAGGTGCGGGGTCATCGGCGCCATCAGCTGCGCCAGCGTGCGCAGGGCCTGCCGCCGCGCGGCGGGCGTGGCGTCGGACTTCTGCACGACGTTGGTGAAGGCATAAAGCTTGGCGATCGCCGCGTTGAAGCCAAAGCTTTCCACCCCCACGGTCACATCGTGGATGGCCCGGTGCATGGCGCGGATCAGCGGCAGGTCGCCCGGGGCGGCGTCCGCGTCGGGCGCATCCCTCAGGTCGTTCGCCAGCCGCCAGACGCGGCCCAGATGCCGGAACGCCGCCTCGGCCCCCGACGCCGTCCATTCCACGTCGCGTTCCGGCGGGCTGTCGGACAGCACGAACCAGCGCGCGGTGTCGGCGCCGTAGCGGCCGATGATGTCGTCGGGGTCCACCACGTTCTTCTTGGACTTCGACATCTTGGCCGACGGGATGATCTCCACCGCTGTAGGTTTCCACCCGTCTTCTCGCTCGGCTAGCGCAAAAACCCCTGAAATTGCTCCCTTCTCAATCAAATCAATTACTTGCTCGGTAAGCTCTCTTTTCAGAACGGCGCGCCTTTTGTCTTCATATACGAACGCAAGCACCTCCTCAGGGAAGTGATACTGCGTATAGCCTTTGCCCTCGCCCCGAGGGTCACCCAACTTGGTCCTCGCTGTCGATGAATAGATCTCGTGCGTCACCATGCCTTGCGTGAACAGCGCGTCGAAGGGTTCGCGCGCGGCTTCGGGCAGGTGGCCGGTGACGTGCATCGCGCGGGCGAAGAAGCGGG
>CAYYOE010000244.1:0-5023 GCA_964473055.1 uncultured Rhodobacterales bacterium
GCTTCTCGGGCAGGAAGTTCAGCCGCGACTGGGTGCCCTGCATGAACCCCTTGCCCGCCCAGGCCCCCGACCCCAGCGCGATCTTGGCCTGGATGATGTTGTAGCCCGCGCCCAGCGGGTCGGCTGTGGGATCGAGGAAGGTGTCGATGCGGCGATACTGGTAGTCGTGCAGCAGCTGCCAGGGCGTGCCGCGCGACATCAGGACGGCGGCCACGGCCCCGCCGCCGGCGAGGGCCGCGACGACGAAGTACCAGATCGACAGGCCCGCCAGGAACATCATCGTTACGCCGACAAGGGCCGTCAGGACCGCAGTGCCAAGGTGCGGCTGCATGAGGATCAGCAAGACCGGCAGGCCGATCAGCACAAGCGGCAGGATGACCCAGAGCGGGCGTGAGGTCCGGTCCGGTTCCAGCCAGTCGTAGTAGGCGGCCAGTGCCATCACCAGCGCCACTTTCATCAGTTCCGATGGCTGGATGCGGATCACGCCGAGGTCGAGCCAGCGCTGCGCGCCCATGCCGACCGATCCCGCCAGTTCGACCGCGACCAGCATCAGCAGAGCGACCGCGTAGGCCACCGCCGAAACGCTGCGCCAGAACCAGATCGGCACCATCGCCACCACGATCATGCCGACGAGGCCGACCACCAGCCGTTTTGCCTGCGGTTCGGCCCAACGTCCGAAATCGCCCCCGGCGACCGATGTCAGTTGCAGGATGCCCACTGCCGCAACTGCTGCGATGGCCAGGAACAGCGGCCAGTTGAGGTGCAGAATCTTCGACAGGCCCGTGGGGACCGTGCGGACCTGGTATTCGAGGTATGTCATCCGCATGCGGTCAGGCCCGCGTCCGGCCGCTGCCCGCAGGCGTCGGCACCTCGCGCAGGCGCATCGAACGGTGAACCGCCTCAACCGACGCACGGGCCGACTGTGGATAGGCGGCCAGCGGCGGAACGTCGCCATGCAGGGCGCGGACCATGGCATCGCGGGCGATCGGTGCGGCCGCCGTCGACCCGCCACCCCCGTGTTCAACGACCACGGCACAGGCGACCCGTGGCGCGTCGGCAGGCGCATAGCCCACGAACAGCGCATGGTCGCGCCGGTTCCAAGGCAGCTGGTCGTTGCGGATCACCCCGCGCGCGCGTTCGGCCGCCGTGATGTTGCGCACCTGGCTGGTCCCTGTCTTGCCGGCGATCCGGTATTCTTCGGCCACGATCCGCGATCCGTAGGCAGTGCCGCGCTGCACGTTCGTCACCTCGAACATGCCGCGCCGCATGATCCGCAAGTGGTTCTCGTTGAACCCGAGACTTGGGTAGGGGCCGGCTGGGGTTTCGACACCGTTGACCGACTTGACCAGGCGCGGCACCACTTCGGTGCCGTTTGCCAGCCGGGCCGTCATGACCGCGAGTTGCATGGGCGAGGACAGCACGAACCCCTGCCCGATCGACGAGTTCAGCGTGTCGCCGACAAGCCAGTTTTCGCCCCGGACAGAGCGTTTCCAGTCCATCGAGGGGATCAGTCCCTCTACGATCCCTGACAACGGCAGATTGGGTCGCTCGCCCAGCCCGAGTCTGCGGGCCATCGCTGCAATCCGCTCGATCCCGACCTTCTGGGCGATGTCGTAATAGTAGACATCGCAGCTTTCCGTCAGTGAGCGCACCATGTCCACCCGACCGTGCCCACCGCCCTTCCAGCAATGGAACCGCCGGTCGCCCAGTTGCAGGTGCCCCGGGCAGAACACCGTCTCGTCCGGGCCGACGATCCCCGCATCCAGTGCCGCCAGAGCCACGACCATCTTGAACGTCGATCCTGGCGGATAGGCGCCCTGCACGGTCTTGGTCGCTAGCGGGCGATAGGGGTTCTCCAGCATGGCCGAAAATTCCGTGGTAGAGATACCGCGCACGAAGAGGTTGGGATCGAAGGAGGGTGCCGACGCCGCTGCCAGCACGTCGCCGGTCGTACAATCCATCACTACGCAGGATGCGCTTTCCGCGCCCATCCGTGCCTGGACATAGTTCTGCAGCCCCGCATCCACAGTCAGTTGCAGGTCGGCACCCGGCGTCCCCTCGACCCGGGCCAGTTCGCGCATCACCCGTCCACCCGCGTTGACCTCGATCTGCCGGGTGCCCGCACGGCCGCGCAGCATCTCTTCGGCGCGGGCCTCGACACCCACCTTGCCAATGGGAAACCGTGGCAGGCGCAGCAGCGGATCAGGGTCTTCGATCCGGGACAGGTCGAATTCGCTGACTGGCCCGACGTAGCCCACCACATGGGCGAAGTCCTCGCCGAGCGGGAAGATGCGGCTGGTGCCGACTTCGGGCGTGACCCCGGGCAGCGCCGGGGCATTCACCGCCACTGCCGACATCTGTTCCCATGTCAAGCGGTCGGCAACCGTGACGGGGACGAAGGGCGGATGACGGCGCACCTCGGTGAGGGCGCGGCCGACCTCTTCTGCGTCCATTTCGAGGATGCGCGCTAGCCGGGCCAGAACTTCCGGCACGTCGCCCGCGTCCTCGCGCACCAGCGTCACCCGCCAGTTCTGCTCGTTCCCGGCGACCAGAACGCCGTTGCGGTCAAAGATCTGCCCCCGGGGCGGTGGTATCAGTCGCAGCGAAACACGGTTCTCTTCCGCCAGCAGGCGGTATTCGTCCGCCTGCGTGACCTGCATGTGACGCATTCGCAGCGCCAGTACCCCCAACGCGGCGACCTGCACACCGCCCAGCAGCAGCGCCCGGCGGGACAGGACCCGCTGGCCTTCGCGCAATTGCCGTTCGGCCTGTTTCACAGCCGCCTCCCCATGTCGTCCACTTCGCCCGGGGCGATCTTGTCCACCCCGAACACGATCCGCGACAGTATCATCAGCACGGGATAGGCAAGCACGGTCAGTGCCAGATGCGCAAGGGTCGGGCCAAGCGCCGGTGTGCCGACCAGCGTCAGTGCCAGCATGGCCCGGTAGGCCAGCGTCATTGCCGCAAGGACCGACGCAACGATGGCCCATTCCATCAGGAACGGCAGATCGCGCATCAGGGTTGCCCGCCCGCGCAGGAACTCGGTCCCCAGAATGACGATCGCGGTCCACAGTCCGGGGGGGCGGTGAAACAGGAAATCGCCCAGGAGCGTGACCGCCGCGATCGGCCACAGCGGCAACATGTCGGGCCGTCGAACGACACAGACAAGTGCAATGCCCAGGACCAGATCCGGCCAGGGAAACCGCACATGCCCGGAGTGCACGGGAAGCAGCGCGACGAAGATGGCAAGGGCCGACAGGCCCAGGAACCAGGCCGACATCGCCCAGGCCGGACCCATCGGACGGTCAGCCATCGCCCGCCCCCATAACAAGGGGGTCTGGCCCCTGCACATCGGCGGGCGGCGGGATCAGCGACCCCGGATCAAGGATCGGTTCGGCCCGGTGGCTGCGCAGGACTCGAAGATAGTCCAGCCGGGCATAGTCTGCCGTCAGCACCACGCGCGGGCGCCGGTCTGCCCCCTGTGCCACCTGTCCGACCAGCAGGCCCGCCGGGAACAGCCCGCCGTCCCCGGAACTGACCACCCGGTCGCCCGGTCGGACGTCCTCGGGGCGTTCGAGGAAATCCAGCAGCGGACGCGGACTGTTGTCGCCCGACAGGATCGCCCGCTGGCCCGACGGCTGGATCGTCACTGGCACGCGGCTGTTCGAATCGGTCAACAGCACGACGCGCGACGTCGATTGCCCGACGCCCGAGATCCGGCCGACCAGCCCCAGCCCGTCGACCGTGGCCCAGCCGTCCAGGATTCCGTCGCGCGCGCCGACGTTCAGCAGCACCGACTGGCGGAACGGCGACCCGCTGTCGGCCAGCACCACGCCGGTCACGAAGGTCAGCTCCGGGTCCAGCCGCACGGTGTTCAGATCCAGAAGCCGGGCGTTGCGCTGTTCCAGCTGGATCGCCGCCTCGCGCCAGGCGCGCATCTGGCGCAATTCGCGCCGCAGGTCCTGGTTCTGCTCGTACAGGCTGGCATAGCTCTGGAAGCCTTCGACCATCTGCACCGCGCGTGCCACCGGCAGAAGTGCCCAGTCGAAGCTGGGCACCACCGCATCAACCACCGCCGCGCGCAGCCGTTCCACCCTTGGGCTGTCGATCCGCCAGACCGCGAACAGGATCAGGCACAGCACCACCGCCACCCCCACCACGATGCGGCGGACGGGGCGGGTGAAATCCTCGGCGGATCCCCTGTCGCGGGCCATGACGCTCCTTCAGCCTGCGCCGCCCCGGATTGTCCGGGGCGCTGCGTCAGCTTTCGTAGTCTATCACGTGGCGCAGTTGTTTCTCGTACTCCAGCGCCTTGCCGGTGCCCAGCGCGACACAGTTCAAGGTTTCGTCAGCCACCGAAATGGCCAGCCCCGTCTGTTCGCGCAGCGCCAGGTCCAGTTCGCCCAGCAGCGCGCCGCCCCCGGTCAGCATCACGCCGCGGTCGACGATGTCCGCGGCAAGGTCCGGCGGCGTCGCTTCCAACGCCGTCATCACCGCCTCGCAGATCTGCTGCACGGGTTCGGAGAGTGCTTCGGCAACCTGCGCCTGGTTGATCTCGATTTCCTTCGGCACGCCGTTCAGCAGGTCGCGCCCCCGGATCGTCAGCGCCGCGCCGCGCCCGTCGTCGGGCATCCGCGCGGTGCCGATGGTGGTCTTGATCCGTTCGGCGGTGGATTCCCCGATCAAGAGGTTCTGCTGGCGGCGCAGATGGTTGATGATCGCCTCGTCCATCCGGTCGCCGCCGACGCGGACGGACCGGGCATAGACGATGTCACCCAGCGACAGCACCGCCACCTCGGTCGTGCCGCCGCCGATGTCGACCACCATGTTGCCGGTCGGATCGGTGATCGGCATGCCCGCCCCGATGGCCGCCGCGATCGGTTCCGCGATCAGCCCCGCGCGGCGCGCGCCCGCCGACAGCACCGACTGCCGGATCGCGCGCTTTTCCACCGGGGTCGCGCCGTGCGGGACGCAGACGATGATCTTGGGCTTCGAGAAGGTCGTGCGCTTGTGAACCTTGCGG
>CAYYOE010000245.1:0-5004 GCA_964473055.1 uncultured Rhodobacterales bacterium
CATGCGCGCGCAAGATCGCACCGCCCACCATGCCGACGATCAGGAACGGCAGGCTTGGCACGATGATCCGCAGATAATGAACGGCAAGGTCCAGCGTCTCGCCCGAGGCCCCCATCAACGACGCCAGCGCCGTGAGGTTCAGCCACACCGCCGCCGCGAAGACAGCGCCGAAGACCACGCCCCAGACAAGCGCCGCCGCCGCCTGCGCCCGGGCGAGATCGGCGTTGCCCTGCCCCAAGGCGCGGGCCACCAACGCGCCCGCCGCAATGGCCATGCCTATCCCGAAGGAGGTGGTGAAAAACAAGATCGCGCCCGCATAGCCCACGGCGGCCGCCAGTTCCGCATTGCCCAGCATCGCGATGAAGACCATGTCGATGAAATCCACCGCGAAGACCGCCATAAGCCCGACGGAGGAGGTGAGCGCCATCACCGTGATATGGCGAAAGAGGTTGTCCTCCAGAAAAACGGCGGGAGCCTTGCCCGTCGTCGGCGTCATCGCACGGCCTCTCTGCGCAACGCCTGCGGGGATGTCCCGGTCCATTTCCGGAATGCGCGCTGAAAGGCGTTGGGGTCGCGGTAGCCCACCAGATGCGCGATCTGCTGGTTGTTCAGGTCGCTCTTGAGCAGGTAGCGGATCGCCAGATCCTTGCGGGTTTCGTCGAGCAGGGTTTGAAAACTCGTCCCCTCTTCGTCGAGGCGCCGCAGCAGCGTGCTTCGGCTCAGTTTCAGGCGGCTGCAGACATGGGCGATGGTCGGCTCGGTGATGGCAAAGGCCTCGACCATGGTGGCCCGGACACGATCCGAAAGCGGAATCCCCTTGGACTGGATCAGGGCCTGAGCCTTGAGGTCCGCCTCGGTGGCTTGCCAAAGCGCCGGATTGTCGGAGATGAACGGCACGCGCGCATCCTCGAGCGAATAGGTCAGGGCGGCATCCCCATGCTCGGGCACCCGGCCGAAAACCTCGGCCGTCCGGTCGCGCAGGTCTTGCGGCAGGGGCAGGCAGACACGCAGCGGCCGGACCCGATGACGCGCCAATGCGTTGGTCTGCGCGTGAAGATAGATGATCTGGGCACCGCTGAAGGACCCGGGCAATGTCGTGCCCGGCAGATCGGCAACGACGCGCACGGTGAACTCGGTCGCGCTGTGCGACACGACGAATTGCATCGGCCCGAACAGGCTCTTGAAAGCTGCCATGCGCCTTATGCCGGTTTCGAAATCCGGCGCGGTGGACATGGCGAACAAGACCGGGACCGCAGGACCACCCGCCATGCGCAACCCCAGCAGCTTCGGCGCGTCCGGCTGCCCAGACAGATCCACCATCGCGGTCCACAGGCGCAGATATTCGCCTGCCGTGACCAGAAATGTCCGGTCATTCCGCTCAGTCGCGACCATCCCGGCGCGGGCCAGTACATCCGCCCAGTCGATCCCCAGAATGCCGCAGATCGGGCCGGAAAGAACCGCAGAGGTGTAGATCGGGGATCGCTGCTGCGCGTCCATGTCGGCGGCCTTTCACCCAGGTAAGCTACCCACCGCACTAGAAAGGCTTGGCCCGTGCTTGACAACGGCGCTGAGCCGACCTGCAAGCCATTGATACGATCTGCAAGATGGACGCGATGGAAAGCTACGACCCGTCAAGCCTACCTAGAGGGCACCAGCAGCGGGAGAGATCGGCGTGGACTTGAAATCGATGATCATACTCGTGACGGGCGGCGGTTCGGGCATCGGGCTCGAGCTGACCCGGCAGCTCGTGGCGCTTGGCAACACCGTCATCATCTGCGGGCGCGACCCGGGCCGCATCGCGGAGGCCGCGCGCCTGACCGGGGCGCAGGGGATCGCGGGGGATGTGACGCGCGCCGAAGATCAGGAGCGGATTCTGTCGGACATCGAGGCGCAACATGGCAGGCTCGATCTGCTGATCAACAATGCGGGCATTTTTCTGGCCTATGACTTCAAGGCCGATCCGGACACGCTGCAAAAGATCGAGAGCGAGATCGCGATCAACGCGGCAGCGCCGCTGACCCTGACGCGGCGCGCGTTGCCGCTGCTGGAACAAAGCGCGCAACCGGCGGTTCTGTTCATCGGATCGGGCGGTGCCTTTGTCGCCTTGCCGGGAACGCCGGTCTATTCGGGGACCAAGGCGCTGATCCATCACGTCGCGCAAACCCTGCGCCACCAGTTGCAGCCCCACGGCATCACCGTGTTCGAGGCCCTGCCGCCCGTCGTCGATACCGACATGACCGCGGTTCTGAAGTCCGACAATTTCAAGAAGATGAAGCCTGCCGACCTGGTGCGCGACATCCTCGACGGATTGCGCCGCGACCAGACCGAGATGCTGGTGGGACAGTCGCGCCAGATCAAATGGATGAGCCGGATCGCGCCCGCCTTCCTGTTCCGCCAGTTCGCCAAGACCGAGTTTCATTGAGTGTCGCGGCAATTTCCCGGTTTGGCCTATCCGAGGATACGCGAATGACCCTTTCCGCACGCCGCAACCTGTTGGTGATGAACGTTCAGATGTCGGTCAGTCTGCTGACGACCATCATCCTGGTTCGCTGGCTTTTCCCCGGCATCGCGCAGGCAGAGTTCGCGGTCGCTGTCCTGCCGGTCGCCGTCCTGCACATGTTTCGGTTCATCGGCATGACCGTCGTGATGCCCGGTCAGTTGGACGACGCGATCAGCCATGGAGCCAAGGTTCAGATCGCGGTCGGCGATCTGGCGGTGGCCCTGACGGCGGTGCTGCTGACCTTCGCAATCGTCGAGGGCTTCTCGGATGGTGCAATCCGCGCGCTGGCCTGGCTCTTCGTGGTCACATGTCTGGCCGATATGGCGGTCATCCAACGGTTCTTCATCAGGGAACAGTTCTGGGACAAGCGGATGGGCGTTGTCTGGCTGTTTCAGGTGCTGCTGTCGGTTCCCATGGTCCTTGGCGAAGTCTTTGTCCTGTACCGGTTGGTGACGGGGTGAACATGCAGACCTGCAAAACCGACATCCGCCGCACTGAACATTTAGGAAAACCCGCATGACGGCACCCTACCGCAGCCGCGTCAACGCGCTGGCTGTCATCACCTCGGCCGCCTTCTTCGGCGCCAATGCCTTCATAGGGCTGTCGATGGGGGTTTACTGGCTGAGCCTCTCGCCCGCCGAGTTTGTCGCGCAATTCTTCCCCCAGTTCAGCAATTTCCTCTACACGATCATGCCTCTGTTCCTGCTCATGCCGGTGGGCCTGATCCTGTCGGCCCGGCTCGATTGGCACAATGCCCGGGCGCGGCGGAACTGGGTTATCGCGCTGTGGCTATATCTGGCCGTTTCGCTGATCACCATCTTCTACCACATGCCGATCAACGTGCGGCTTGCGGCGGCGATCGGATCACCCGTGGGGGACGCGCTGAACTTCTACAAGGCCATCGCCCTCGTCGGTCCGGTGACGGAAGGGAATGCCGGGGCAGCCCGTGCGATCTGGCTGCTGGGTCACATCCCCCGCGTCCTGATCACGCTGGCCATTCCCGTCTACGTCCTGCGGGCGATGGCCGCACGATCGCAGGCGCAATCATGAAGCTGGACTTCTGGACCATCGACGGTCTTCGCATCAGATATGCCGCCGCCCGCAACCCGGGCAAACCGCAGGTCATCCTGACCTCGCCGCAACCGATGAGCATTTTGACCTATCGTGCATGGTGGGACCGACTGGCCGAACGGTTCGACTTGGTCGCGGTGGATCTGCCGAACCATGGCGGCTCTGACGCGGCGCAACATGTGACGACGGTCAGCCAACATGCGGATTTCCTCGGCAAGACGGGACTACCCACGGCGATGACCTCGCTGCTCGACCCGGCCACCTATGAGGTTCTGCCGCACACGCATTCGCACGGGTATTGGGCGATGGTCGTGACGGGCCGGATGCAGCATTGGCAACTGTCCGAACCGGACCGGGGGCCCGAGCTTCTGCCCGGATCCTACTGGTTCCAGCCCGGCGGCATACCCCATGCCGAGGACTGCCTTGGCCCCGAGATCTGCCAGGTCTTCGTCGTCTTCGACGCGGCGGCGGATTTCACGCCCGTCCAATGACCCCTCCTTCGCCGCGAAGGTCCATGCCCCACCAACAAACCCTGGAGTTCTACACGATGCACAACCGAACAATCACGACCGCTGCACTCAGCCTCACCCTTCTTGCCGCTGCGGTCCTTCCCGCAACGGCGCAGGAGCGCTTTCCCGACCAGATGGTCCGCACCCCGATCGAGGAGGCCCCCTTCACTCCGCTCTTTCCCGGCGTCGAGGCCTACACGCTCTACGGCGGCTTCGAGCAGGGCATCCCCACAGCGATCCTGTCCCGCACCGATCCCGGGCAGTCCATGGCGATCCCGCATACACATTCCGACGGCTACTGGGGCTTCGTGATCGCGGGCCGTCACCAGCACTGGGAGATGTCGGAACCCGACCAGGGCCCGATCCTGACCGCCGGGTCGAGCTGGTACCAGCCCGCCGATGTGCCCCATGCCGACCTCTGCGTCGGGCCGGAACCCTGCATCAATCTGGTGATCTTCGACGAACGGGCGGATTTCATTCCCGTTCAGTGACATTTTCGAGCCCGTTGCACAGAGGATCTGTCAGATGCCCGCCGCCTATCGCACGACCGTCAACGCCATCGCCATTGTTGCCTCCGCGGCGTTTGCGGGCGGCGGGCTGCTCATTCTTGTCTCCTACGGCGTCCGGTGGCTGGGGACCGACCCGCTGGTCTGGCGGGCGGGCTTCTGGGACGAGTTCCTGAATTTCGCCCTGACGATCATTCCGGTCAATGTCATCACCCTTGTAGGGCTTGTGCTGTCGGTTCGGTTGGACTGGCAGAACCGCCCGGTGCGCCGCATCTGGATGTGGGCGATCTGGCTCTATGTCGCCAATACCGCGTTCACCCTTGGCTACTTCATCCCTCAGAACATCTTGCTGATCTGGGACACTTACACGGCCGCCGAGGCATCGAATGTGCGGGCAACGTGGCTTGGGTTGCATGTC
>CAYYOE010000246.1:0-3617 GCA_964473055.1 uncultured Rhodobacterales bacterium
TAGGCGCCGACCACGTCCATGCCGACCTCTTGCGCCAGTCGCACGGTCATCAGGTTGCGCGACTGTTCGATCCCGGTGCGCATCGTGGTGGGGCCGTAGAAGCGGTTTGACGCGTTCTGTGGCCGCCAGATGCCCTGGGGCGTGCGCACCTCGATCGGGGCGTCAATGATGACCGAGGCGGGCGAGAAGCCGCTGTCGAGCGCCGCGGCATAGACGAAGGGCTTGAAGCTGGAACCCGGCTGGCGCGTGGCCTGGGTGGCTCGGTTGAAGACCGAATCCTGGTAGCTGAAGCCGCCCTGCATGGCGAGCACACGACCGTTGTTCACGTCCATCGCCATGAAGGCGCCCTGCAGTTCGGGCACCTGGCGCAGCGACCAGCGCTGGAAAGTGCCGTCGCGGCTGGTCAGCGCCCGCACCATCACCACGTCGCCGACAGAAACCAGATCACCCGGGGTCCTCGCGCGCGATCCAAGGCTTCCATCCTCGCGCAGGGGACGCGCCCAGGTGACGTCATCGGCCGGGATCAGGTGGCCACCCTCGACCTCGTCCACGCCTTCGATGCCAACCCGTGCGCTGCGGTCTCGCACCTCAAGCACGACCGCGACGCTCCACCCTTCGACATCGCGCGGCAGGTCGGTCAATCGCGCCAGTGCGGCGCGCCAGGTGTCCTCGTCGGCCAGCGCTTCGGGCGGCAGCGTCTGCCCGGTTCCCCGCCAGACACCACGTTCGCGGTCATAATTCTCCAGCCCCGTCCGAAGGGCCCGCGCCGCGACCGTCTGCAACTCTGGGTCGACCGTGGCGCGGATCTGCAGGCCGCCGCCAAAGAACTCGGCCTCGCCGAAGTTGGCCGACAACTGGCGCCGGATCTCGTCGGTGAAGTAGTCGCGCGGGGGCATCTGGGCGCGGAACGGCTCGATGTCACCGGCCTGCACCGTCTGCATCGGATCGGCGCGCGCCTCGTCGAACTGGTCGCGGGTGATGTAGCCGTTGTCCAGCATCTGGACGAGGACATAGTTGTTGCGCCGGGCCAGCAGACGGTCGCGGTTGCGCACCGGATGATAGTTCGAGGGCGCCTGCGGCAGCGCCGCCAGCATCGCTGCCTGCGCCACCGTCAGGTCCTGCAACGTGGTATTGAAATAGGTCTGGGCTGCTGCGGCCACCCCGAAGGAATTCTGACCCAGGAAGATCTCGTTCAGGTAGAGTTCCAGGATCCGGTCCTTGGACAGGGTTTCCTCGATCCGGCTTGCCAGGACGATTTCCTTGATCTTCCGCTCGGCCGACCGGTCGGACGACAACAGGAAGTTCTTCATCACCTGCTGGGTGATCGTCGAGGCGCCGCGCACGTTTTGCCCACGCGATTCGATCGCCTCGTAGAAGGCGGCGGCCATCGACCGGGGGTCGTAGCCCGCGTGGTTGTAGAAGTTCTTGTCCTCGGCCGAGATGAAGGCCTGCTTGACCAGATCGGGCACCTCCTCGATGGGGACGAACAGGCGGCGCTCCTGCGCGAACTCGTCGATCAGGCGGCCCTCGCCCGAATAGATGCGGCTGATTGTGGGGGGCGCGTACTGGGCCAGCTGTTCGGTCGACGGCAGGTCGCGGGCGTAGACCCAGAAGATCGCACCGATGCTGACGGCCACGGCAAAGATGCCGAGCGTGACTGCGCTGAAGATCGCGCCAAAGAAGTTCAGGATGAAGCGCAGCATCGGGTCCCCTTGCAGTGGCCCTTCTACACGCAAGGGCGGGGGCGGTCAAAATCAACGCTCCGTCACTGCCCCGCCTGCGTCATCGCCGCCTCGCCTATCGACGTCGCAGCCCGGCCGTCGCTGAATCGGCCTCGGCCCAGACAAGGATGCCGTCGCGGATCGCGGCGGCCGCTCCGGCGCGCCAGTCAGGGTCGGTCAGGCGGGCACGGTCGCGGGGCGAGGACAGGAACCCGAGTTCGATCAGGACCGACGGCATGTCGGGTGCGACCAGCACGGCGAACCCGCCTTCGTTGCGCGGGCGCTTGTGCAAACCTACGACGGCCGCCTGCAAGCTGTTCACAAGGGCGTCGGCCAGCGCATCCGAGCGCGGCGCAGTGTCGACGCGGGCAAGATCCATCAGCACCCCCGCCACCCGATCGTCCTGACCGGACAGGTCGACCCCGGCGATCATTGCGCCGCGGTCGCGCCGTTCGGCCAGGATTCGCGCCGCCACCGCGGCGCCGCTGTCGGACAAGGTATAGACCGTGGCGCCCGTGGCACGCCCCTCGGCCAGCGCATCGGCGTGCAGCGACAGGAACAGGTCGCCCCCCGCCTCGCCCGCACGGGCCACGCGAAGGTCGAGCGGCACGAAGACATCCCCCTCGCGCGTCAGTGCCACGCGCAGACCCGCGCGCACCAGCACCTCGCGCAATTCCTGCGCGAATGTCAGCATCAGATCGGACTCGCGCACACCGCCCCGTTCTGCGCCCGGATCATCCCCGCCATGCCCCGGATCCAGCACCACGGTCAGGGGGCCGCCGTTCTGTCGCGGTGCAGCCTGAACCGCGACCTGCGGCCAGGTGTCGGCGGCCAGGGCCGGGGGCGGGCCGGACCGGGCAGCGAATTCCGCCTCGGATACGCGGGACAGCCGCAGGACCAGCCGTGCGGGATCGGCGCTATCGGTCGCCATCTCGGCCTTGGTCACGACCAGCGGCGAAGACAGGTCGAACACCATGCGCGACCATCCCGGCGACGGAGCACCCACCCGCAGCTCGGCGATGGCACCGCCGAGGCCAGGCAGGGTCAGTCCGGCCCCGCGCCAGTCCACTTCCGACAGGTCCAGCACCAGTCTGCGCGGATCATCCAGCGTGAAGACGCGCCAAGGCACCGGCTGGCTGAGGGTCAGCGTCACATCGACGCCGCCATCGCGACGGTCGACCACGGAAGACCCGGCCGGATCGAGCCGCGCAATCGCCGACAGACCCTCGGCCGTTGCCGACGTGGCAAGGCCGATCAACAGGATAAGGGGTGCGGCAAGGCCGCGCAACGGGATCATCGGGACGATTGCCAGTGCTCGATCAGGTTGCCCGGTTGGCCGGGTCTGGCGCGCACCCTAGCCGAAACCCGCCCGCCGCGAAAGGTTCAGACTGCGGCGAAATAGGCCCTGAGCCGCGCGACGCCCTCGGCGATCTCGGGTGTGGTGCGCGCATAGGAGAAACGCAGAAAACGGCCACCGCGGGCGGGATCGAAGTCGAGCCCCGGTGTGACGGCCACACCGGCGTGGGTAAGAATATCCGAGGCAAGTGCGCGGCTGTCATCGGTCAGGTGGCCCACGTCGGCATAAAGGTAGAATGCTCCGTCAGGCGGCGCAATCTTCGACAGCCCCGCAGCGGCCAGCCCTTCCAGCAGCAGGCTGCGGTTAGCCGCATAGGCCGCGCGGTTCGCCTCCAACTCGGGGACGCAGTCCATCGCGGCCAGCGCCGCCACCTGGCTGGCATGGGTCGGGCAGATGAACAGGTTCTGCGCCAGCCGTTCCACCGTGCGGACCATGCGGTCAGGCACCACCATCCAACCCAGCCGCCAGCCGGTCATGGAGAAGTACTTCGAGAAGGAGTTTATCACCACAACGTCGTCGGTCAGTTCCAGCGCGCTGAC
>CAYYOE010000246.1:3717-5000 GCA_964473055.1 uncultured Rhodobacterales bacterium
AGCGCCGACAGGATCGCCCGGTAGGACGGATAGCCCGGCAGGCCCAGCCCCACCCGGGCACCTGCATCGAACAGCGCGGTGAAGGCCAGGATGAACGCCCCCGACGCACCCGCCGTCACGATTACCCGCGCGGGATCGAGATCGACACCATACCAATCTGTATAGAGCCGGGCGATCCGAGCGCGGAGCGCGGGAAACCCCAGCGCGACGGTATAGCCCAGCGCATCCGTCTCCAGCGCCCGGGCCAACGCCACTCGTGCCCCCGCGGGGGCGGGCGTCCCGGGCTGGCCCACCTCCATATGGATCACACGTTGCCCCCCGGCCTCCATCGCGCGCGCGGCTTCCATTACGTCCATCACGATGAAGGGGTCGACGGCGCTGCGCTTCGAAGGTGTCATGGGGCTGTCCGTTCGCCGTTGTGTTCACGATGCCGCGAAATCACGCCAGCGCAGGCCCGTCAACGCCGGGCGACCCGACGCGGGGGACTGTGCTGCGCCACTCGACCATGATAGGCGATCGGGAAACTGGGAGATGCGCATGATCCGTCCGCTCGTTCTGGCCACAGGCCTTGCCCTTGCAGCCCTGCCCCTTTCGGCGCCCCCCGCCGCGGCCTTCGACGCCGCCGCCATGTCGGATGCAGACCGCGCGGCCTTCCGGGCCGAGGTGCGTGCCTATCTGCTGCAGAACCCCGAGGTCCTGATGGAAGCAATTGCCATCCTGCAGGACCGCGAGGCCGCTGCCCAGGCCGCCGGCGAAACGGAGCTGCTGGCCGCCCTGCAGTCCGAAATCTACGAGGACGGACACTCCTGGATTGGCGGCAATCCCAATGGCGACGTGACGCTGGTCGAGTTCATCGACTACCGCTGCGGCTACTGTCGCCGGGCGCATCCTGAAGTGTCCGAACTGGTGGAAAGCGACGGCAACATCCGCCGAATCGTCAAGGAATTCCCGATCCTCGGCGACCAATCGGTGCTGGCCGCGCGCTTTGCCGTCGCGGTCAAGCGGCAGGCGGGTGACGACGCCTACAAGGCCGCCCACGACGCCCTGATGACCCTGCGCGGCGAAGTCACCGAAGACAGCCTGCGCCGCCTCGCCGCCGACTTGTCGCTAGACCCCGATGAGACGATCGCAGGCATGGACGACCCCGAGGTCACGCGCGTCCTGGCTGCCAACCGGGCCCTGGGCGAGATGCTGCGGATCAACGGCACGCCAACCTTCGTATTGGGCGACACCTTCCTGCGCGGCTACGTTCCGCTCGATGCGATGCGCGGCCTGGTGGCCGA
>CAYYOE010000247.1:0-4986 GCA_964473055.1 uncultured Rhodobacterales bacterium
TGGTGCCCGAGGTCGGACTCGAACCGACATATCCTTGCGGATGGCGGATTTTGAATCCGCTGCGTCTACCATTCCGCCACTCGGGCCCGTGACGACGCATACAAGCCGCGCCGCGCTTCGCCAAGAGGGTCTACAGCCTGGACGCCCCGAAGGTATCGCAGGCGCCCATCTCGCCGCTGCGGTATCCGGTGGCGAACCACCGCTGCCGCTGCTGCGATGTGCCATGGGTGAAGCTGTCGGGCATCGGGCGCCGGCCCGCATTGCGCTGCAACGTATCATCCCCGATCCGGGCCGCGGCGTTCATCGCTTCCTCGATATCACCATCCTCCAGCGTGCCCAACTTCTCGGACGCATGCCGCGCCCAGACACCCGCAAAGCAATCGGCCTGCAACTCGATCCGCACCGAGATCGCGTTGGACTGGGCGGCACTGGCACGCGCGCGAATCCGGTTCGCCTCGGCCAGGATCCCCAGTTCGTTCTGGATGTGATGGGCGACCTCGTGTGCGACCACATAGGCCGCCGCGAAATCGCCCCCCGCGCCCAGGCGCTGCGCCAGGGTCGTGAAGAACGCCGTGTCGAGATAGACCTTGCGGTCCGCAGGGCAGTAGAACGGACCCGTCGCCCCCGACGCCCCGCCACAGGGCGACTGGGTGGCGTCCTTGAACAGAACCAGCACCGGCGGGCGATAGGCGCGCCCGACCTCGGCCGGGAACAGGTCATGCCAGACCTCCTCGGTATCGGCCAGGGTGACCGACACGAACTCGCCCGCGCGGCGGTCCGCCTCGGTCAGTTGCACGGTGGCGCCGCCAGCCGGGGCCGGCACGCCCCCGCCCTGCTGCAACAGCGGCGTGACATCGACACCCAGGAACCAGCCGATCAGCAGCACGGCGATCAGCCCGACGCCACCGATCCCGCCCGCAGCCGCGCGACCCGGCGTCCGCCGCCGGTCCTCGATGTTGCGGCTGCCGCGTCGTCCTTGCCACTTCATCCTGTCGCCCCGATCCCGTCCGACCTATGCGGACTGTAGCACCCGTCCAACGGGACGCACAGGGCCCCTTGACCGCATCGCCCGGGCATGGTCCGACCCACCGCGACACGAGCGGAGACCGCAATGCTGAGGGGCCTTTACGACTGGACGCTGCACATGGCGGGGCATCGCCACGCGCTGTGGGTGCTGGCCGCGGTGGCCTTCATCGAAAGCTCGGTCTTTCCGATCCCACCCGATGTCATGATGATTCCCATGATCCTGGCAGCCCCACGCCGGGCCTTCATCATTGCCGGAGTCGCAACAATCGCCTCAGTTCTGGGGGGATTGTTCGGCTACTGGATCGGCTGGGCGCTGTTCGATACGGTCGGTGCGCCTGTCCTGTCGTTCTACGGCAAGGACGCGTATTTCGAAGACTTCGCCGCCCGCTACAATGAATGGGGCGCATGGGCGGTCTTGATCGCGGGCGTCACGCCCTTTCCCTACAAGGTCATTACCATCCTGTCCGGCGCCACGGGCCTGAACCTCGCGGTATTCATGGTGGCATCCCTGGTTGCCCGAGGGCTGCGATTCTTCATCGTGGGGGCCCTCCTGTGGCGCTTCGGCGCCCCGATCCGCGACCTGATCGAGCGGCGTCTCGGGTTGATGTTCACGATCTTCGTGATACTGCTCCTCGGGGGGTTCTACATCTTGAGGTTCGTGTGACACGGACGATCTGGGTAGCGGTCGCTGCGGGCGGGTCGCTGGCCCTGCTTGCGGGGGCGTTCGTCTTCCAGGCCATGGGCTATGCGCCTTGTTCGCTTTGTGTCTGGCAGCGCTGGCCGCATGGTGCCGCGGTCGGTCTGGGGGCTCTTGCCCTTGCCCTGCCCTGGACGATCCTGCCCCTGGCCGGTGCGTTGGCCGCACTGAGCAGCGCCGCAATCGGTGTCTATCATACCGGGGTCGAGCGCGCGTGGTGGGAGGGCCCATCGACCTGCACGGCAACACCGATCGGGCAGCTGTCGCCGCAGGAACTGATGGAACACATCATGACGGCACCGCTGATCCGCTGCGACGAGGTGGCCTGGGCCTTTGCGGGTCTGTCCATGGCCAGCTGGAACGCGATCCTGTCGGCGGGCCTTGCCATGATCTGGCTGCTGGCATTCGGGACCGGTCTGCGCGAGACCTGACGGCTTCGCCCCGGTCCCCTGCGCATGGGGGCTTTCCGCGCACCCTGCCGCGTGCCAACCTGAACCGAACCGCTGCAGGAGACCGCGATGACACCGCAAGACTGCATCCTGTTCGGCGTCCCCATGGACTGCGGCAAGCGCGCGCAGGGTTGCCGCATGGGCCCCGACGCCTACCGGATCGCGGGGCTTGGACCGGCTATCGCGGGGCTCGGCCACCAGGTCACCGACCGCGGCGACATCGACCCCGGCGCTGTATCGGACATCGCGCATCCCAACCCGGCGATGTTTGCCCTTGGCGAGACGGTCGCCTGGACCCGCAAGCTGGCTGCCATCGCGCAAGAGGCGGTCGCCAGCGGCTTCCCGGTCTTCATGGGGGGCGACCACGCCCTGTCGCTGGGTACCGTGGCGGGCGTTGCCGCCCATGCGCGGGCGTCGGGGCGCCCGCAATTCGTGCTCTGGCTCGACGCCCATTCCGACATTCACACCCCCGACACCACCACCTCGGGCCACCTCCATGGAACGCCCGTTGGGTATTTCTCGGGCCGCCCGGGGTTCGACGCCTTCCCGGCCTTCGGCCCGCCGGTGCCGGACCGCAACGTCTGCCTCTATGGCATCCGCTCGGTCGATCCGGCCGAACACGCCGTGCTGGAAGCAAACGAGATGATGGTCTGCGACATGCGGGTGCTGGACGAGGAAGGCGCGGCCAGCCCCCTGCGCCGGTTCCTCGACGCGGTCGCGGCGGAAGGCGGGATGCTGCACGTCTCGCTGGATGTCGATTTCCTCGACCCATCGGTGGCGCCCGGCGTGATCACCACCGTGCCCGGCGGTGCCACGTTCCGCGAGGCGCATCTGGTGATGGAGCTTCTGGGGGACTCGGGCCTTGTCACCTCGCTCGACCTCGTCGAACTGAATCCCTTCGTGGACGACCGCGGCCGCACGGCACAGCTGATGGTCGACCTCGTGGCCTCGCTGATGGGAAGGCGCGTGTTTGACCGCCCGACCCGCGCCTGGGGGGACTGACCGTGCCATCGCCCGCGACTGCGCCCTCGGACAAGGCGCTGGTTCCCTTCGTATCCGTCGCGCAGATGATGGCGCTGGTGCACCGCCTGGGGGCTGAGACCGTGCTGGCCGAACTGGCCGACGCGATCGAAGCCGATTTCCGGCGATGGGAAGCGTTCGACCACACCCCCCGCCTGCCGGCCCACAGTCCGCAGGGCGTGATCGAACTGATGCCGACAACCGACGGGATTCACTATTCCTTCAAGTATGTGAACGGACACCCCAGGAACGCCCGCGCCGGGTTGCAGACGGTTGCGGCCTTCGGCCTGCTGGCCGAGGTCGCCACGGGCTATCCCGTACTGCTGACCGAGATGACGCTTCTGACGGCCCTGCGCACCGCCGCCATGTCGGCGGTGGCCGCGCGCCACCTCGCCCGCCCCGGCGCGCGGGTGCACGCGCTGATCGGAAACGGCGCGCAGGCGGAATTCCAGGCGCTGGCGATGCGGGCGCTCACCGGCGCGGACCGGCTGCGGCTCTACGACGTCGACCCGACCGCCACCGCCAAGGTGCATCGCAATCTCGCGCCGCTGGGCTTTCACCTGACCGGATGCGACAGCGCGGAAGAGGCGGCGTCCGGTGCCGACATCGTCACCACCGTGACCGCCGACAAGCGCAACGCCCGTGTGCTGGCCGCCAATGCGGTGGCCGAGGGCCAGCACCTGAACGCCGTGGGCGGCGACTGCCCCGGCAAGACGGAACTGCCGCCCGAACTGCTGCCCCGCTGCGCGATCTTCGTGGAGCACCCGCCCCAGACAAGGGTGGAGGGCGAGATCCAGGCCCTCCCCCCCGACCACCCTGTGACCGAGCTCTGGCGGGTGATCGCAGGCACCGCGCCGGGCCGCCGCGCCGCCTCGGACATCACCCTCTTCGACAGCGTGGGCTTCGCCATCGAGGACTTCTCGGCGCTGGTCTGGCTGAAGGGCCGGATCACGCCCGATCTGTGCCAGCCGCTCGACCTGATCGCCGACCCTGATGATCCGCGCGACCTCTGGGGCATGCTGATGCGCGCAGGGCCCGACTGATCCCGCGAGCCTTGCGGCCATCCCGCAAGGATACCTGGACCACCGCGAAGGGAAAGCAGAGGTCTTCCCTTCATCCTTGATCAAATACCTCGGGGTGCGGGGCAGAGCCCCGCGTCCGCCGACCGCAACCGGGCACCGGTCAATGGATGCGGAACTCGCCCACCACGTTGCGCCATTCCCCGGGGCTGATCATCTTGCGATGGGTGAACCGGACCGAATGCAGCGGACCCTCGATCCTGTCGTGCCAGAACTCGATGAACCGGAACAGTTCCGGGTAGTCCGGTGCAAGGTCGTAGTCCTGCCAGACGAAGGTGTTCAACACATTCCGGTAGTCCGGCATCCGGTAGTAGAATTCGGCCGTGGTCAGGCCATAGCCCCGAAGCATCAGGGCAGTTTCGCGGCCGGGTCGGCAGGCCGGGTCGGGGGCACTCGGTTCGTGCATGCATGGTCTCCTGTCTCACACATGCCCGGCATTGCGCCACGAATCAGGTTTCTTTTCAATGAAAACAGAATGTTGTCACTCACCTCCTGTGGCTGCCGAGCGTTGCGCCGGGCGCATTGTTGCCCCCATATCCGGCAGGTGATAGATGTTCCACGTCTAGATGTAGAAGGGGGCGCCGCGTGCGCCGGAATTCATGAGCGACACCCCGGAACCCCCTGAAATGCCGGAAGAACCCGACCTTCCGCGCCGGATGTCGCATGACGGGCCGGTGATCGCGATCGAGGCCGAGATGTCGACCGCGTTCATGGA
>CAYYOE010000248.1:0-4908 GCA_964473055.1 uncultured Rhodobacterales bacterium
AAGGGCGGTTTGTGCACATGTGCACAAACTGTCAAGTCATTGATTATCCGACGAATAGACCGTGCACGTTATGGTTTAATCAACCTGTGTTGGCGACCGGTAAAGCCCCCGGCCCGCGCAACGTTGCGCGGACCTGGGCGCCACGGCCGGAGGCAATTCGGGTGGGGGCGATTGGGGTGGGGGGATGCTTGTCGGGCAACGGCATTCATGGCACGCTGACCGCTGCCCAGACCCGAGGACGGACCGATGGACCTGACCCTGCGCTGACCCTGTTCGTTCCTGCCAGCCCGAGGTCCCATCATGCCTGCATCTTCCCGCGCGTTTCCCGCGCCTGACACCGCCAATCCCCTGATCCTGCCCGCCCCCGGACCTGACGGGGGCACGCCGCACCCCGGCACGGTGTTCCTGCGCGCGGTCATCGACCATCCGCGCTGGGAGATCGGCGACTACTCCTATGCCTCCAGCTTCGACCCGCCGCCGCAGGACGGCTGGGCCGCGCGTCTGGCCCCCTGGCTGCACCCGTTCTCGGAGGAACGGCTGGTGATCGGGCGGTTCTGCCAGATCGCCGACGGGGTGCGGTTTGTCACCGCGTCGGCCAATCACCGGCGCGACGGGATTTCCACCTATCCCTTCGCGGTGTTCCAGGGCCGGTTCGACGTGGGCGCCCCGTCGCTGCCGCAGCCCGGCACGCTGGTCGATACGGTGATCGGGCACGATGTCTGGATCGGCGCGGGCGCGATGGTGCTGCCGGGCGCGCGGATCGGCGACGGCGTGATCGTCGGGGCCGGGGCGGTGGTGGCGGGCGCGGTGCCGCCCTACGTCGTGGTGGGCGGGAACCCCGCCCGTATCCTGCGGCACCGGTTTCCCCCGGATGTGGCGACACGACTGGTGCGGATCGGTTGGTGGCTATGGCCCATCGACACCATCCTGGCGCAGGAGGCCGCGATCTGCGGGGCGGATGTGGCGGCGCTGGAGGCGGTCAGTCCGGCGACGGGACGTCCGGCACCGGCGCCGGATGCCTGAGCGCCTTGGCCTCGCGCGCGCCGGGATTGTCGGCCAGCGCGCGCAGGACGGCGTCGAGCTTGCGCCCCACGCCGAACCGGGCGAGGTCCGCACGCTGCGCCTCGATCGCGGCGGACATGGCATCGTCGGGCAGCCGCGCGACCCGGGCCGCGCGCAGGGCCGCGCCGTCGAGCGGGTGGACCACCTGCCAGACGAGCGTGGTGGGCGCGGCATGGGCCACCGGGCGGCACCAGGGGGCAAGGCCACCCATCTGCGCCAGCACCCAGGGCTGCGGCGGGTGCAGGGCGTCCTGCTGCACGATCACCCCGCCCGGCACCACCATGGGAAAGAAGCTGGCCGCGATGGCATCGGCCACCCGCGCGGACTTTGCCGCATCCACCACCAGCACCGCGATGGGCCCGCCCGCCCAGATCTGCTGCTCGATCAGGCCAGGGTGCAGCGTCACATGGGGCGCCCAGGGCGCCAGCAGCCGGGTGGCCAGCGGCAGCATGTCCTGTCCGGCAAAGGGTTCGATCCCCCGGGCATAGAGCATCCGCTGCTTCAGCCCGGCGGCCACCCGAAACCGGTCATAGGCGTGGACCGCGACGGGCCGGCCTGCGCGGCGGTTGCCTTCGGCCAGATGCGCCGTGGACCCGCCCACGAAACAGCCGAGATCGACGATCGCCCCCCGCCCCGCCGCGAAATCGCGCCCCAGCCAGAGGTAGAGGCGGCGTTCCTCGCGCGACAGCATCGTGGGGACGCGCGCGGCCGGACGCATCCGCTGAAGGCGGATCGCGGCCCAGGGCGGAGGATCGGCGGCGAAGGGATCGGGGTCGGGGCTGGCGTCGGGCGGGCTGGTCATGCGGCCGACCCTGCCCGACATGGCCCCCGCCGAAAAGCCCGCTTGATTTCACCCCCCGCGGGCGGTATCGCCTGCCCGGCCTAGGGGTATAGCTCAGTTGGTAGAGCGACGGTCTCCAAAACCGTAGGTCGGGGGTTCGAGCCCCTCTGCCCCTGCCAGGCCCGTGGTGCGACCCCGCGCCCGGGTTGTGCGCGCGCAGGACAGGGCCTATGTCACGGCCAACCCCGAAGGACCGAACCGATGGCCAAGGCAAACCCGTTCCAGTTCCTGCAGCAGACCCGCGCGGAGGTCGCCAAGGTCGTCTGGCCGAACCGGCGCGAGGTTCTGGTAACTTCGGCCATGGTCTTTGCCATGGCGGCACTGACGGCGGTGTTCTTCTTCTTCGTGGACTGGATCATCCGGACCGGGTTGCAGATGCTTCTGAACGCCGTCGGGTGACGGCATTCGGGCGGCGGGGCGGCCCCGGGCCGCAGGTTCCGCGATGCCTTGATCCCGAGGTGCGGATCGGCGCTTGAAAATCGGCGACGCGGGGTGTAGGCGGGCGATCACTTCCCCGTAGGCGTGCGCCGTTTGAGTCGCACGCCGATTTTCTTTGCGGGGGACACGGATTGACAGGAATGGCAGACGGGGGCCGCAGGGTGGCCCGGCTGGCGCAGGGAAGGCAAGGCGGACGATGGCGAAGCGGTGGTATTCGGTAAGCGTTCTCTCGAACTTCGAGAAGAAGGTGGCCGAGCAGATCCGGCAATCGGTCGCCGAGAAGGGTCTGCAGGACGAGATCGAGGAAGTTCTGGTGCCGACGGAAGAGGTCATCGAGATCCGCCGCGGCAAGAAGGTTACGACCGAGCGCCGCTTCATGCCGGGCTATGTGCTGGTGAAGATGGACATGTCGGACCGCGGCTATCACCTGATCAACTCGATCAACCGCGTGACCGGGTTCCTCGGGCCGCAGGGCAAGCCGATGCCCATGCGCGAGGGCGAGGTCGAGGCGATCCTGGGCCGCGTCGAGGAAGGCGCCGAGCAGCCGCGCACGCTGATCCGCTTCGAGATCGGCGAGAAGGTGAGCGTGTCGGACGGTCCGTTCGAGGGCTTCGACGGCATGGTCGAGGAAGTGGACGAGGACAACGCGCGCCTGAAGGTGTCGGTGTCGATCTTCGGCCGGGCGACCCCGGTCGAGCTGGAATTCACGCAGGTCACGAAACAGAATTGATTACGGATGACGCCGGGGTATAGTCGGTCCGGCCTTGTTTTCAGCTAGTTTCGAAGGTGGACCGGTGTGCGGCGGATTGTCCTTATATCGACGAACGCCGGCACCAGGATGGGCGGCGAAGCGATCAAGGCCTACCAGTACTTTCGTCACCTGCTGGACCACGGCTTTGACGCGGTCCTGCTGACGCACGAACGTAACCGCGCGGGCCTGATCGGCGAGTTCCCGGCGGAACGACTGATCTTCGTGCCCGAGACACGCCTGCAGGCCCTGCTCTGGTCGAGCGTTGTGTTCCGACCGCTCGTGGCGGTGTATTTTCACCTTGCAGCGGCGCGGGTCGTCGCCAGGTTCGACCCCGACAGAACGATCCTGCATTACCTCTGTCCGATCTCGCCGGTCATGCCGCGCTTCGCGCCATCAGGCTACCGGGTCGTCATCGGGCCGCTTTCCGGAAACATCTACCATCCCCCGCCGTTTGCGCGTCGTGCAAGCCTGGTCAGCCGGATGGAGTCTGTCCTGCATCGCCCGGTCCAGAGGCTTCTCGGTTTCCTGCTTGGCGACAAGAAACGGGCGGATCACCTCTTGGTTTCGGGCGCTGAACGAACCCGGATGTCGCTCGAATGGGCTGGCTGCGACCGGGGCAGGATGACCGATGTCGCGGATTCCGGTGTTTCGACCCGGATCGCTGCCACCGCCAGGGCGGTTCAGGAGGGTCGGAACCCGAGGTTTGTGGCGGCTGGACGGCTGATCGAGTTGAAGGGGTTCGATCTTGCGATTGCGGCCGTGTCGAGGAGCAGGCCGGATGTGACGCTGACAATCTTCGGCGAGGGTCCCTACCGGCCGCACCTTGAAGGTCTTGTCGCCCGGCTTGGTCTTGCGGACCGGGTCTTCCTGCCCGGCTGGATTGCGAATGACGACCTGCCTGCAGCCATGCAGCAGTTTCGCGGGTTTGTCTTTCCGACCCTGCGCGAGGCAAACGGGATCGCCATGCAGGAGGCGATGATGCTTGGGGTTCCTGTCATTGCCTTGCGTTGGGGTGGGCCGGCAATGCTTGCCGACGACACGTCTGCGATACTGATTGAGCCGCGCGATGAGGAAACGGTCGTAGCGTCCCTCGCCGAGGCCATGGATCGTCTGGCAGACGATGCTGACCATGCCGAAGCTCTTTCCGTGGCCGCGCGACAGCGCGCCGAGGCGGATTTCGACTGGGGCGTCGTGGCGGCATCCTGGGCGGTGGCCTACGAACGGGTGGCACCCGGCGAGGTGGTTCCCGGCAAGGCGAGTCCGCTTCAAGGCTTGACAGTCGTCGCGACTGGAGAGTAGCCACCCTCGCCGGTCGAGAGGCCAGGCGAGGTATGTGGGAGGTATCCGGGGCGCGCCCCGGGGCCGGACCACTCAACCGCAGACCGCGGCGGTCGCGACCGTCCGCGCAGGTGAAAAGGAGACGGCCAGATGGCCAAGAAGATCATGGGGCAGCTCAAGCTGCAGGTGAAGGCGGGGCAGGCAAACCCGTCCCCGCCGGTGGGCCCCGCGCTGGGCCAGCGCGGCATCAACATCATGGCGTTCGTGAAGGAATTCAACGCCAAGACAGCGGATATCGAACCCGGCACGCCCACGCCGGTGATCATCACCTACTACGCCGACAAGTCGTTCTCGCTGGAACTGAAAACCGCGCCGGCGTCCTACTACCTGAAGAAGGCGGCGGGGCTGAAGCCGGTGGGCAAGCGCAACCGCCCCAAGGGGTCGGTCAAGCCGGGCCGCGAAGTTGCGGGCACCGTGACGGTCGCCCAGATCCGCGAGATCGCCGAAGCCAAGATGAAGGACCTGAACGCCAACTCGG
>CAYYOE010000249.1:0-4900 GCA_964473055.1 uncultured Rhodobacterales bacterium
AGAAGGTACACACCTGCTGCCGCGCTCGACAGCCGCCCGCGCCCGCCCGATTTCACGTTGATGATCGACTGGCCGATCATGGCGCAGCCAGCCATCCCGCCGATGAACCCGGTCGCGGTGTTCGCGATTCCCTGCCCGATGCATTCCTGGTTGCGGTTCGACTTGGTGTCGGTCAGGTCGTCGACGATGTTCTGCGTCATCAGGCTTTCCAAGAGCCCCACCACGGCGACCGCGACCGAGTAGGGGAAGATGATCGCCAGTGTCTCGAAGGTCAGGGGGATGTCCGGGATCAGGAACACCGGCAGGGTGTCGGGCAACTCGCCCATGTCGCCCACGGTGCGCACATCAAGGCCCAGCGCGACTGCCAGCGCCGTCAGCACGACAATGGTGACAAGCGGGGACGGGATCGCCCGGGTGACCAGCGGGAACAGATAGATTATGGCCAGCCCCGCCGCGACAAGGACGTAGGTCAGCCAGGCCACGGTCCGCGGGTCCAGCTCAGGCAACTGCGCGATGAAGATCAGGATGGCCAAGGCATTCACGAAGCCGGTCATCACCGACTTCGAGACGTAGCGCATGAAATAGCCCAGGCGCAGGAACCCGGCCCCGATCTGCAACAGGCCCGCCAGCACGGTGGCCGCCAGCAGATACTGCAACCCGTGATCGCGCACGAGCGTCACCATCAGCACAGCGGTCGCCGCCGTAGCCGCCGAGATCATGCCGGGCCGTCCACCCGTGATCGCGGTGATGACCGCGATGGAGAAACTCGCATACAGACCAATTTTCGGGTCCACGCCCGCAATGATCGAAAAGGCGATCGCCTCGGGGATCAGCGCCAGGGCAACCACCAGCCCTGCCAGCAGGTCGCCACGGATGTTGCCCAGCCACTGGCTGCGATAGGCGTCGTAGGAAAACATGCGGCGGGTGTCCCAGCCCGACCTTGCCATGTGGCCAAGGCCAGGGTGCTTTCGCACCTTTGTCTGTCGTGGTCCGGCGGATCGGCGGCCGGAAGAGCCACCCGGGTTGCCCCCGGGTCCATGCGTGCTGCAACGCCGCATAAGGCCTCGGGCCACAAAGCGCAACCGCATCGCAAAGGCGACACCGGGCAGGTCTTGCATGGCGTTCCGGCTTTCGTGGTCATGACGACGCTGCCGCAGATCCCGCCGGGATACTTGTCAGGCAGGTCTGGGCGACTACCATAGACAAGCGCGAATTCAGTAACTGCTGGCACTCCGGCGGAAGGATTTGCTGTGACACCCGATGATCTGCGCCGTCTGCACCTGGTTGACGTCAACACACAGCCCGACTTATCGGCCGTCCTTTCGCTGGCATCCGCGTCGGTCTCGGCCGCGCACCTCTTCGTGGGAATTCTCGATGACGCGCGTGACCGTCTGTACTTCGCGGGCAACCATGGTCGGGTCCAGGCCGCGCGCACGCGCCGCGCCTCGCCCCTCAGCCAAGCGCTGGCGACAGTCGTGCGCGAAACCGGGACACCGCTGGTGATCGAAGATGCCACGAGCGACGCGCGGGTGTCCGATCACCCCTACGTCCGGCACTGTGGCTACCAGGCCTACATTGGTGTTCCAATCCTAGGTCCGACCGGCGAGGTGATCGGGGCGGTATCGGCCGGGTCGGTCGAGCCGCACAACTGGACCCTGGGCGAGATGCGGGCGATGCGGAACGCGGGTCTACTGGTGTCGAACCTGATAATGCTCCGCGCCATGTCGGGCATCCTGAAGGACATTGCCATCACTCATCCCATGCTGGGCGCGGGGCGGATCGACTGACGCCGCGGGCTTTCACTTCGCGCGGTCCTTCGCTACATCCGCGGACGACCAGCCCCGGAGACGCCCGCCATGGACAAGACCTTCAACGCCGCCGAGGCCGAACCGCGCATCTCGGCCGACTGGGACGCCTCGGGGGCCTTCCGGGCCGGGGCTAACGCCAGACCGGGCGCAGACGCGTTCTGCATTGTCATCCCGCCACCGAACGTCACCGGCGCGCTGCATGTGGGCCACGCGTTCAACAATACGCTGATGGACATCCTGACGCGCTGGCACCGGATGCGTGGCTTCGACACATTGTGGCAGCCGGGCACCGACCATGCGGGTATTGCCACGCAGATGGTGGTGGAACGCGAACTGGCCAAGACCAACCGTCGCCGCACCGACTTCACGCGGGACGAGTTCACCGCGCTGGTGTGGGAGCAGAAGCGCAATTCGCGTGGGAACATCCGCGCACAGCTGGAACGGCTGGGGGCTTCCGCCGACTGGTCGCGCGAGGCGTTCACCATGTCGGGCGCACCCGGCGCGCCCGAAGGCGAGGAAGGCAACTTCCACGATGCGGTGATCCGCGTGTTCTGCGAGATGCATGACAAGGGTCTGATCTACCGTGGCAAGCGGCTGGTGAACTGGGACCCGGCGTTCGAATCCGCGATCTCCGACCTGGAGGTGGAGAACACCGAGGTCGACGGTCACATGTGGCACTTCAAGTATCCACTAGCCGGTGGCGCGACCTATGAATACGTCGAACGCGACGCGGAGGGGAACGTCACCCTGCGCGAGGTGCGCGACTACATCAGCATCGCCACCACGCGGCCCGAGACGATGCTGGGCGACGGCGCGGTGGCCGTGCACCCATCGGACAATCGCTACGCACCCATCGTGGGCAAGCTCTGCGAAATCCCCGTGGGGCCGAAGGAGCACCGCCGCCTGATCCCGATCATCACCGACGAATACCCCGATCCTGCCTTCGGGTCGGGCGCGGTCAAGATCACCGGGGCGCATGACTTCAACGACTATGCCGTGGCGAAACGCGCGGGCATCCCCTGCTACCGGCTGATGGACACCCGCGCGCAGATGCGGGCCGATGGCGCGCCCTACGCCGAGGCCGCGGAAATCGCGGGGTCTGTCGCGCGGGGCGAACGGACTTTGACCGAGGTCGAGGCCGACGCGGTCAACCTGGTGCCGGACGAGTTGCGCGGGCTGGACCGGTTCGAGGCGCGCAAGCGCGTGGTCGAGGCGATCACGGCGGAGGGTCTGGCGGTGATGACCACCCCCGATGACCCCCGGCTGGGAAAGCGCCCCCCTGTCACCCCCGCGAAGGCGGGGGCCCCTGCGGCGCCGGACGACGCGATCCCCGGTCAAGCCGGTGATGACAGCGCCCCTGCTCTTGTTCCCCTCGTCGAGGCCAAGAAGATCATGCAGCCCTTCGGCGACCGGTCCAAGGTGGTGATCGAGCCGATGCTGACCGACCAGTGGTTCGTGGACAGCGCGCAGATCGTCGGCCCGGCGCTGGAGGCAGTGCGCGACGGCCGCACCCGCATCCTGCCCGAACAGCACGAAAAGGTGTATTTCCACTGGCTGGAAAACATCGAGCCCTGGTGCATCAGCCGCCAGCTGTGGTGGGGCCACCAGATTCCGGTGTGGTATGGCCTGGCGATCACCGCCGAGGGCTTTTCCGATGACGAAGGCGACGGTGCGCTGGACGAGACCGAAATGCTGCGCCTGCTGGTGGACAACCTGGCCACCTCCGAGGACCGGTTCCATTGTGCGCCCTCCTTCGACGCGGTTGCGGCGCGGTTCATGGGTGATATCGCCGGTTTGCCCCTGCCTCTGGCCCATGCCCGTGTGATCGAGGTCGCCGACCGCGAAACGGCGCTCGATACGCTGGCGCGGTCGCTGGCCGACTACACCACTTCGCAGGACCCCACGCATCTGGTCTATCCGGTGTGGCGCGACGCGGATGTGCTGGACACCTGGTTCTCGTCCGGCCTCTGGCCCATCGGCACGCTGGGCTGGCCCGAGGAAACGGTCGAACTGAAGCGCTACTTCCCGACCTCGGTCCTCGTGACCGGATTCGACATCATCTTCTTCTGGGTCGCCCGGATGATGATGATGCAACTGGCCGTCGTCGGTCAGGTGCCGTTCCGCGATGTCTATGTCCATGCCCTCGTCCGCGACGAGAAGGGCAAGAAGATGTCGAAATCGCTCGGCAACGTGCTCGACCCCTTGGACCTGATCGACGAGTTCGGGGCGGATGCGGTGCGGTTCACGCTGGCGTCGATGGCCGCCATGGGGCGCGACCTGAAGCTGTCGAAGGACCGCATCGCGGGCTACCGCAACTTCGGCACGAAGCTGTGGAACGCCTTCCGCTTTGCCGAGATGAACGGCGTGTTCGAGGGGCGCACCCCCAGCGCCACCCCGCCCGAGGCCACGCAGACGGTCAACCGCTGGATCATCGGCGAGACGGGACGCGCGCGCGAAGCCGTCGATGCGGCGCTGGCCGCCTACCGCTTCAACGACGCGGCGAACGGGCTTTATGCCTTCGTCTGGGGCCGGGTCTGCGACTGGTACATCGAATTCGCCAAGCCCCTGCTGACCGGCGACGATGCCGCCGCCAAGGCGGAAACGCAGGCCACCATGGCCTGGGTGCTCGACCAGTGCCTCGTGCTGCTGCACCCCTTCATGCCCTTCATCACCGAGGATCTCTGGCGCCAGACTGCCACCCGGTCGAAACTGCTTGTCCACGCCGACTGGCCCGAATGGGGCGTAGGCCTTGCCGATCCCGTGGCCGACCGCGAGATGGCGCGCGTCATCGGCCTGATCGAGGAAATCCGGTCAGCCCGCGCACAGATGCATGTGCCGGTCGGCCTGCACCTGCCGCTTCTGCGCGTCGAGGCCGACACCGATGCCCACGCCGCCTGGGACCGTAACGCGGCGCTGATTCAGCGTCTGGCACGGGTAGAACGGCTGGAGGATGCGCCCACAGTGCCGAAGGGCGCGGTGACGGTGCCGGTCGAAGGCGCGCTTTACGCCCTGCCGCTGGCTGGCGTGATCGACGTGGCATCGGAACAGGCGCGGCTGGCGAAGTCGCTGGAAAAGCTGGAAAAGGAACTGGC
>CAYYOE010000250.1:0-2129 GCA_964473055.1 uncultured Rhodobacterales bacterium
TCTCGGTCTCCAGGCCCTTGTTCTCTTCGACGGTGATGACGCCGTCATTGCCGACCTTCTGCATCGCGTCGGCAATCTGGCGGCCGATTTCCGCCTCGCCGTTGGCCGAGATGGTGCCGACCTGGGCAACCTCGGCGGAATCGGACACAGGGCGCGAGGCGGACTTGATCGATTCGATGACGCGGGTCACGGCAAGGTCGACGCCGCGCTTCAGGTCCATCGGGTTCATGCCGGCGGCGACCGCCTTCATGCCTTCCTTGACGATGGCCTGGGCCAGCACGGTGGCGGTGGTGGTGCCGTCACCTGCGGTGTCGTTGGTGCGCGAGGCCACTTCCTTGACCATCTGTGCGCCCATGTTCTCGAACTTGTCTTCCAGTTCGATTTCCTTGGCGACGGTGACGCCGTCCTTGGTGATGCGCGGGGCGCCGAACGACTTTTCGATCACGACGTTGCGGCCCTTGGGCCCCAGCGTGACCTTCACCGCGTCGGCGAGGATGTTGACGCCGCGCAGCATGCGGTTCCGGGCGTCGGTGTCGAACTTGACTTCCTTGGCAGCCATGTGTGGTGCTCCTTGGGTGTCTGGTTTCAGTTGCGGCGCGACAGGATCACTCGACGATGCCGAGGATGTCGCTTTCCTTCATGATCAGCAGTTCCTGGCCATCGAGCGTGACCTCGGTGCCAGACCACTTGCCGAAGAGGATGCGGTCGCCGGTCTTGACCGAGGGGGCGATCAGCTCGCCCGAATCCTTGCGGGCGCCCTCGCCCACCGCGATCACCTCGCCCTGTGCGGGCTTTTCCTTGGCGCTGTCGGGAATGATCAGACCGCCCTTGGTCTTTTCTTCCGACTCGACGCGCTTGACGAGCACTCGGTCGTGCAGCGGTTTGAAAGCCATCTCGGAACACTCCTTGGTTCGAGGTTGATATGTTGTCACTCGACTGGATCGAGTGCTAACGCGGCGCCATTTAGGAAGCTCGCGCGGGCGTGTCAACACCCGTCGGGCGACGCCGTTCAGCTGTTCTTGCCGGCCCCGCTGGCAGGCTCGCAGACACCTGCCTTCGCCCATTCGGCCGGATCGGCGTGTGTGTCCACCGCCTTTCGTCCCGTGAACATCGGAAGAAGCAGATCCTCGCGTTTCCACAGCCAATAGAATGCAATCGCCCCGACGTGGACGCCAACCATGACCTGCGCCACCTCGACCAGTTGCTTGTGCCAGACGATCGCACGCCGCGACGTCTCGATGCCGACCTGCCCGGCCAGGGGCCCGACGTTCATGTAGTCCTCGGGATCAGCAATGAGCCCCGTCACGACGATGCCCGCAACGACGAGCAGCAGCGCAAGGACATAGAGACCGCCGACCGGATTGTGGCCGGGAAGATGGCTGGGCGTGCGATCGGTCACTTGGCGCAGATAGCCCAGCACGACCTTCGGCGGATTGAAGTAGCTCCTGAATCGCGCGCTTGGGGGGCCGACGAACCCCCAGACAAGGCGCAGCAAGAGGAGGGCCAGCACGGCATAGCCCAGCATGAAGTGCCAGGTCATGATGGCGGGCCCGAACAGGCCCAGGTACCAGGCGGCGAAAAGGCAGGCGGCCAAGGTCCAGTGGAACAGCCGGACAAAGATGTCCCAGACGGCCACCACCCTGACCCCCGCAGACGGATCAGTTCGGTCAGTCATGGTTGGACTCCCATCAGAAGTCGCTGGCACGATAGGGCTGGTGGCACGCGCGACAGGTCGCGGCGACCTGCGGAAAGGTCTCCTGAAGCTGCGAGAGCCCCTGCCCCGCGACTGCAGCCACCGCAGCAGCCCCGGTTTCGAAGGCAGCCTCCTGGTCCTGATAGAGTTCCCAGTTGGACCAGATTTCCGGAAGCGATCGCGTCTTGCCAGGCAGATCGGTGTTGGAGGAACCCTCAGGATAAAGATGCCCGCGCCCGTAGCTGCCCAGTAGCACCAGGTTGTCCGCGTGGCGCTGTGCACGCTCTGCGTCGTAGGGCGCCTCGTTGCGAACCATCGCCGCGAGGGGACCCAGTTCGGTGCCCACAAGGGTGTAATAGGCAAGGCGTGCGCGGACAGCGTCTTCTGCTTCCGATGCCTGGACAGCCGTCGGCGACGCCAGGGTTGCAAGGGCCAC
>CAYYOE010000250.1:2229-4900 GCA_964473055.1 uncultured Rhodobacterales bacterium
CAAGGGCCACCTACAACCGGCGCCCGCCCCCGGCATCGAGGCATGCCGCCAGCCGCCGCAGCCCCTCGGCCAGGTTTGCCGCCGCCCCGCCGCCCACGCCCAGCCGGATGTGCTGCGGCAGGCCATAGGCCGATCCGGGGATCAGGAACGTCCGCCAGGGCGCGCCCCGCAGGTCGGCGGCCAGGCGGTCGGGGTTCCGCCCCTCGGCCAGCCGCGCCAGCCCCATCAGTCCGCCCATCGGCCGCTGCCAGGTCAGATCCGCCCGCGCCCCGATCATCGCATCGAGCGCGGCCAGATTCGCCGCCCCGTCCGTCCGCGCCCGCCCGACCAGATCGCGATGGCGGTCCGGGCGCAGGGCGATCTCGGCCACATGCTCGCCCAGGATGTTCATGATCTCGGACGAATTCTCGCGCAGGATCATCGCGTCGCGGATCACGCCCGGGTCGCGGCAGACCAGCCAGCCGGTGCGCAGGCCCTGCAATCCCAACGCCTTGGACACCGACCCTGTGGTGATCCCCCGCTCCGCAATTCCCGCAATGGCTGGCGCACGGGGACCCTGCCATTCCAGGCCCGCATAGACCTCGTCCACCACCAGCCAGATGCCCGCGCGGTCGGTAGTGGCGGCGATGGCGCGCAGCGTGGCATCGTCCAGCACATGGCCGGTGGGGTTGTTGGGGTTGGTCAGGAACACCATCCGCGTGCGCGGGCCGATCAGGGCGGTCAGCCGGTCGGGGTCCAGCGCCCAGCCCGCCGCTTCCTCGCGCGGCCAGTCGATCACGCGCACCCCCAGCGCGGGCGCCAGCACCCGCGGCTGCGGCCAGCCCGGCGCCTCGACCACGATCTCGTCGCCGGGTTCCAGCAGCTGGCGCAACACCAGATAGTTCGCCTCGGCCGCGCCTGCGGTCACCAGCACCGCGTCGGGCGGCAGCACGCCCGCCAGCCCCGCCTGCCGCAGCACATGATCGCGCAGCGCGGGCAGCCCCAGAAAGCTGACCCCGTTCCAGTCGAGCGGCAGCGCGGGGTCCAGATCGCCCAGGAACTCCGCCAGTGGCGGTGGCGCGGCAAGCGAGAAGCCCACGAAGGCCTCGGGCGGCGGCCCTTTGAGTGTGCCCAGCAACACCTCGAACAGGTCGTGCATCTCGACTTTCGCCATGCCGCGCCCTACCCCTGCACCATGTCCGACCTGCCCACCTTTCCCGATACCGACCGCGTGTCCAGCCTTGCCGTCCTCGACTACGGCCTGTTCCGGGTGCACGGGCGGGACGGGACGGGCGAACGGGTCATCGGGATCCAGGGCTATCTGGTTTCCACGGCGTCCGGGCAACACATCCTGATCGACACAGGATTTCCGCCCGACTACGCGACCGACGGGCGCGCCGCGGCCGACCGCGACGGGCTGGATGCCTTTGGCGTCGTGCTGCGCCTGACGCCCGACAACCTGCCGGCGGGCCAGCTTGCCCGCCTCGGGCTGACGATGGCCGACATCGACGCTGTGATCCTGACGCATTCCGACATCGACCACTGGGGATCGGTGCACCTGTTCCGCGACGTGCCGGTGCTGATCGGCGCCGACGACCGCGCGCAGCCGCACCCGCGCCACTTCGGCGCCGCCGGGCCGCAGCTGCCCTGGCCGGATCTGGACTGGTGCAGGGTCGTTGGCGACCGGACGCTGTTGCCCGGCCTGACGCTGCTGGCCACGCCCGGCCATGCACCCGGGCACCTTTCGATCCTGCTCGACCTGCCGGAAACGGGCGCCGTCCTGCTGACTGCTGACGCGGTCTCGCGCCCTGCCGAGGTGGACGAGGGTTTTGCCTCGGCCTGGGACCCTGCCCTTGCCGCCGCCAGCGCGGCGCGCATCCTCGACATGGCCCGGGCGCGCGATGCGCTGGTGATCTGGGGGCACTGCCCTGACCAGTGGCCCGGATTGCGCAAGGCGCCCGACACCTATCGCTGATCGACCGGACGCGGCGCGGACGCGCCGATTCCCCGACGATGCCGCACCGCGGCACTGCCTGGATGGCGGCATCCGGTCGCATGCAGCCAGCCCGGATGCGACGCCTGAAAAAGCAGGGGCTTCCCGGCGGGAACAGCGCCATCCAACACGGTTGCGGCGGGCAAAGTCCTCTGCTAGACGGACCGCGGTTTTGCCGGGCCGCCTTTGCGGCGGAAGCTGGCTTGCCTCGCACGGATTGGTCGTTCGGCCGGTCTGTCAGCGCAACGATAACGATGGGGTGGACGTGTCCGAACCTGTGTCGATCTCGACTGGGATTGCCGCGCGCTATGCGACGGCGCTCTTCGAACTGGCCCGCGACGGCAAGTCGCTAGACGGGCTTCAGGCCGATGTCGCCGCACTCGCCGCAGCGATGAAGGACAGCGCCGACCTGCGCACCATGGTCGCCTCGCCCATCTACTCGCGTGACGCGCAAGGCGCCGCGATCGCGGCGGTTGCGGCCAAGATGAACCTCTCCGACCTGGTCGCCAACACGCTGCGCCTGATGGCGTCCAATCGCCGCCTCTTTGTGCTGCCGCAACTGGTCAGCCGCCTTGCAGCCATGATCGCCGAGCACAACGGCGAAGTGACGGCTGAGGTCGCAACCGCGAAGGCGCTGACCAAGGCGCAGGCCGAGAAACTCGCCAAGACGCTCAAGGCCAGCTTCGGGCGCGACGTGAA
>CAYYOE010000251.1:0-4867 GCA_964473055.1 uncultured Rhodobacterales bacterium
AAGGCGGTGTACCAGAACATCTGCTGGGCGATGTTGCCCTGTGCAGGCACCGGGCCGGCTTCGGCAAAGGTCATGCCCATCGCTGCCGGAGGCGAGTACTGTTCCAGCCATTCCTTCGCCTTGCGGATTGCATAGACCGCCGCCGGCGCGTTCGTTGCACCGCCCCGTTCCACGCACGATCCGACCGGCTGGAACTGCTCGTTCACCCGGATGCCCCATTCGTCGACGGGGATGCCGTTCGGTTCGCCCTTGTCGCCCATCCCGGCCATGGACATCCACGCGTCGGTGTAGCGCCAGCCGAGCGAGGGGTCCTTCTTGCCGTAGTCCATGTTGCCAAAGACACCCGACGACGGCCCATCTGCGTAGGACATGTCGCGCCCGGTAAAGAACGCGGCGATGTCTTCGTAGGCCGACCAGTTGACCGGAACGCCAAGGTCATAGCCGTACTCTGCCTTGAAGTCCTCCATGGTCTTAGGGTCGGTGAACCAGTCGTAGCGGAACCAGTAGAGGTTCGCGAACTGCTGGTCGGGAAGCTGGTACAACTTGCCGTCGGGCCCGGTGGTGAAGCTGAGGCCGATGAAGTCGTCAAGGTCCAGATAGGGATTGGTGACCGACGCGCCTTCGCCCGCCATCCAGTCGGTCAGGTTGCGCACCTGCTGATAGCGCCAGTGCGTGCCGATCAGATCGCTGTCGTTGATATAGGCGTCATAGATGTTCTCGCCCGTCTGCATCTGGGTCTGCAGCCGCTCGACGACATCGCCCTCGCCGATAATGTCATGGATCACACGGATACCCGTGATCGCCGTGAAGGCTGGTGCCAGAACCCGCGCCTCGTATTCGTGGGTGGTGATCGTCTCCGACACCACGCGGATCTCCATGCCCGCGAAGGGCGCGGCCGCATCCACGAACCACTGCATTTCGGCTTCCTGCTCTTCGCGCGTCAGCACGGAAAGCCCTGCTATCTCGTTGTCCAGGAAGGCGCGTGCCTCCTCCATGCCGGCGAAGGCCGGCATCGACAACGAAAGCGCAAGCGCCGTCGTCGACATCAATAGGCGGTTCATGACATCCTCCTCGTGTTGAACCACAGTCTGCGATCGGCCGGTTATGCCCCGGCCTATTCAACCGGGCCTCCTCAAACCCAGCGGAACACGATGATGGCCAGGATGGCGCATGGGATCAGCGCATAGCCTTGCGCCCCCAGTTCCAGCCCAAGCCAGGCAAGATTGACGAAGGCGCTGCCCAGAAGGGTGATGAACAGCCGGTCGCCGCGCGTCGTCTCGATCCGCAGGATGCCGACCCGCGGTTCCTCGGGGAACCGGATCGCCAGGATCGTGAAGATCACCAGCGTCGTGCCGATGATCCAGAAGAACAGGGCGACCGGAAAGCTCCACGCCATCCAGCCGCCGGTCACATACTGGTCGGTCCAGCGGAAGTCGCCCGATGCCGTACGCGGCACGTTCAGCACGATGGCCGCCAGGATGCCCAGCAGCACCAGGGCCGTCACGCCGTAGACCAGGGGCCAGCGGTTGCGGGTCATCACACCCTCCCCAGGGCAAAGCCCTTGGCGATGTAGTTGCGCACGAACCAGATCACGATCGCGCCCGGAATGATCGTCAGCACGCCCGCCGCGGCCAGCGTCCCGTAGTCGAGGCCCGTGGCCGACGAGGTGCGCGTCATCGCCACGCCGATGGTCTTGACGTTGACCGATGTCAGCGTGCGGCTGAGCAGCAGGTCCACCCAGGAGAACATGAAGCAGAAGAACGCGGCCACGCCGATGCCCGAGGCGATCAGCGGCATGAAGATGCGGGTGAAGAACCTGAACCAGCTGTAGCCGTCGACATAGGCGGTCTCGTCGATTTCCTTCGGCACGCCGCGCATGAAGCCCTCCAGGATCCAGACCGCGAGGGGGATGTTGAACAGGCAATGCGCCAGGGCCACGGCGAGGTGCGTGTCGAACAGCCCGACGCTGGAGTAGAGCTGGAAGAACGGCAGCGCGAAGACCGCGGGCGGGGCCATGCGGTTGGTCAGCAGCCAGAAGAACAGGTGCTTGTCGCCGACAAAGCTGTAGCGGCTGAAGGCATAGGCCGCAGGCAGCGCCACGGTCACGCTGAGGACCGTGTTCATCACCACATAGGTCAGCGAATGGACATAGCCCATGTACCAGTTGGGGTCGGAAAAGATGCGCGCGTAGTTTGCCAGCGTGGGCTGGTTCGGCCACAGCGTCATGGTGTTCAGGATCTCGTTGTTCGTCTTGAAGCTCATGTTCACGAGCCAGTAGATCGGCACGATCAGGAACAGCAGGAACAGGATCAGCGAGACGCGGGAAAAGCCCTGCGCGAAGGTCATCCGTGGGGCCCGGCGGGCGCGGGAACCGGCACGAGCCGGCATGGAAATGGCGGCATCCGTCATTTCGGCATGTCCTCCCGGTCGAGGTTCACCATGATCGTGTAGAACGCCCAGCTGACCAGCAGGATCACGAGGAAATACATGATCGAGAAGGCCGCCGCCGGGCCAAGGTCGAACTGGCCAAGCGCCATCTTCACCAGGTCGATGGACAGGAAGGTGGTGGCCGACCCCGGCCCGCCGCCGGTGACGACGAAGGGTTCGGTGTAGATCATGAAGCTGTCCATGAACCGCAAGAGCGTGGCGATCAGCAGCACGCCCTTGAGCTTGGGCAGTTCGATGTAGCGGAACACCGCCCAGCGGCTGGCCTGATCGATCCGACCCGCCTGATAATAGGCCTGCGGGATGGACTGCAGCCCGGCATAGGACAGCAGCACCACCAGCGACGTCCAGTGCCAGACGTCCATCACGATCACCACGACCCAGGCGGACATGACGCTCTGGCCGAGGTTGAAGTTGATGCCGAACTGGCCAAGCGTGTAGCCCAGAAGCCCGATGTCGACACGCGCGAACACCTGCCAGATCGTGCCGACCACGTTCCACGGGATCAGCAGGGGCAAGGCCAGCAGCACCAGGCAGAGCGAGGCCCAAATGCCCTTCTTCGGCATGCATAGCGCGATGGCGATGCCCAGTGGGATCTCGATCGCCAGGATGATCGCCGAGAAGATCAGTTGTCGCTTCAGCGCGTCCCACATCCGGGAATCGCTCAGCGTCTGTTCGAACCACTCGATCCCGACCCAGAAGAACACGTTGTTCCCGAAGGTGTCATTGAAGGCGTAGTTCACCACCGTCATCAGCGGCAGCACCGCCGACATCGCCACCAGCAGGAACACCGGCAGCACCATGAACCAGGCGCGATTGTTCGGCGTCTTGTTCACCCCTGCGCCCCCCTGTCCTGCGGCGCGATGCGCCAGTCGTCGACAAAGACCCCGATCTGTTCTGGGGCGAACATCACCCGGCAGGCATCGGCCGGGATTTCGCCCCCCTCGCCCACGACGACGTTCAGCAGCCTGCCGTCCAGTTCGGCCTGCACGATGCGATGGCGGCCGACATCCTGGACGCCGCGGATGGTGACGGGCAGACCGTCGCCGTGGGTCAGGGTGACGAACTCGGGCCGGATGCCGATCTGCACGCGGCCGACGCGCGGGGCATAGGATGCGCCCAGGTCAACCCGATGCGGGCCGACCCGCGCCTCGCGGCCCGCAACCTCGGCATCGAGCAGGTTCATGCCCGGCGATCCGATGAAATAGCCCACGAAGGTATGCGCGGGCCGTTCGAACAGTTCCTCGGGCGTGCCGACCTGCACCACGCGCCCCTCGTGCATCAGCACCACCTGATCGGCGAAGGTCAGCGCCTCGGTCTGGTCGTGGGTGACGTAGATCATCGTGTGGCCGAATTCGCGGTGCAGTTCCTTCAGCTTGGTCCGCAATTCCCACTTCATGTGCGGGTCGATCACCGTCAGCGGCTCGTCGAACAGGATGGCGTTCACGTCCTCGCGCACCATCCCGCGGCCCAGGCTGATCTTCTGCTTGTCGTCCGCCGTCAGCCCCCGCGCCCGGCGGTCGAGCGATCCCTCCATGCCGATCATCGCCGCCACCTTGGCGACGCGCGCGGCGATGTAGTCGCCCGGCATGCCCCGGTTGCGCAACGGGAAGGCCAGGTTCTCGCGCACCGTCATCGTGTCGTAGACGACCGGGAACTGGAACACCTGGGCGATGTTGCGCTCGGTCGTCGGCGCGTCGGTCATGTCGCGGTCGTTGAACAGGATCTGGCCTTCCGTCGGCACGACAAGGCCCGAGATGATGTTCAGAAGCGTGGTCTTGCCGCAGCCCGACGCCCCTAGTAGCGCGTAGGCGCCGCCATCCTCCCAAACCAGATCGAGCCGCTTCAGGGCATAGTCATTCTCGTCCCGCGGGTAGGGAAAGTAGGAATGGGCGAGGTTCGACAGAGTGATGCGCGCCATGGCTCAGGCCGCCGCTGCGTAGGGGGCCGGGGCGGCCAGGCGCCCCCCCGGTTCGAACAGGTAGACATGCGCGGGGTCCAGCCACAGCGGCACCTCGTGGCCCGGCTCCATGTGGTGGACACCATGCACCAGCGCGACCCAGGGCTGTCCGTCGTGAAACAGGTGCAGGAAAGTCTCGGACCCGGTGATCTCGGCAACGCCGACGCGGCAGGGAAGGGCCACTGCCGACCCCGAGTGTGCGTTCAGCCGCAGGTGGTTTGCCCGGAACCCGGCAAGGTAGTCGCCATCGGGAAGGGATTCTCCGTTGCTCGGCACGGGCGCCTGCACGCCGGGCGCGAAAACCAGCCGTGCACCCTCCTTGCGGACGGTCAGGAAGTTCATCGGTGGGTCGGAATAGACCCGCGCCGTGGTCGCGTCCACCGGCTTGCGATAGACCTCGGGCGCGGGGCCGAACTGGGTGATGCGGCCTTCCCAAAGTGTCGCGGTATTCCCGCCCAGCAG
>CAYYOE010000252.1:0-4858 GCA_964473055.1 uncultured Rhodobacterales bacterium
AGCGCCTCGGCCCGTATTGCCGGGGGGGCTGCCATCGTCAGGGCAGGATGTCGAAGGGCATGGCGAACACATGCTCGCCATCCGGCGCGCCGTCGTAGAGCGGCGTCCAGACAGCCGGATCGAACAGCCAGCGCCGGTATTGCGACAGCTTCTGGCGCAGGCTGTCCAGGATCACCCGCCGTTCCATCGCGCTTTGCGCCCAGCGGTCGGGCGTCATGTCCATGATCTGGCTGCGGTAGGGCAGCCGGTCAAGGAATTCGAGCGCACCGCCCAGCGTGTCGGCATTGGCGTTCACCAGGCGGTCGGGATTCTGCGCCATGCGCGCCATCACGCCCTGCAGGTCGGCGAAGAAGCCCGACGCGTCCTCGGCCCCGCGCGCGGCCTCGCCCAGCGTCACCAGCTGGTCGAGGTATTCGGCCATCGTCGCCAGTTCGTTCTTGGTCACCAGTAGCCGCGGTTCGAAAGCCAGACGCGCAGGGTCGGAAACCGCCCGGTCCGACACCCAGCCCTCGATCACGTCGGGGGCTTGCGTGCCCGCGCGCGTCCCCAGATAGGCCAGCCGCACCGCCAGCCCGAGTTCGGCGAGGTCCGGCCCGATCTCGTCCTCGGCCAGCACCGTGGCCTGACCCCGGGCGGCACGGACATGGTCGGTCAGGGCGGTGACGAGGCGCGTCACGGTTGCCTCGAAGGCATCCTGCTGGCCGCCTTCGATGGGAAAGTAGAACTGCAACTCGCCGTAGCGCGACAGCGCGCGGTAGCGGTCGGCGGCATAGGCATGCTGGGCGGGTCCGCCCTCGTCGGTCATCAGGTGCAGGGTGAAGATCACGATGCCCTTGTCTGCGGCCTCGCGCGCCACCTCGGCCGGGCCGACGGGCGACCGCGCGTTGGGATCGCCCGGGTCTTTCGGGCCCGCATCGGTGACGAGGATCACATAGCGCCCGTCGAACCGCCCACCGCCGATGTCCGCGCCGTCCCAATCCATCAGGTCCAGCGCGTCCTGCACGCCGGCCAGGCTGTCCTCGTTGAACCCCGGCGACGACACGGTGGCCACCTCGGTCGCTTCCAGGATGGTCTGCAGCACCGGCGTCTGGTCGGCGCGGCGGTCGAGCGGGATCAGCACGCGGGTGCGGTATTCCAGGTCCGGCACGGCATCCACGTTGTCGCGGAATCCCACGACGCCGAAATTCAGCCGCTCGCCGGCTTCGGTGCCACGCAGGTCGGCGACGATACGGGACAGGGCGCGCTGGGTGCGCTCGATGTAGGGGCCCATCGACCGGGTGGTGTCGAGGACAAAGACGATGCCTGCGTCGAAGTCCCCGTCCGGATCGGCGCCGGCAAGCGCCACAGGTTCGGCACCATCGGCCATGGGCACGGAGGCAAGCTGCATCAGCAGTGTCGCGTCATAGGTCAGCGGGTGCAGGTCCTCGGCGAAGTCGAGGATCGGCATGAGGTAGAGGTTGTCGAGGATCGACACGAATTCCTGCGGCTCGGCGGCGACCACGCCGTCATCGGGGCGCAGCGCGCCGTTGTCGGCGCGGTCGACCAGCGCCGCCTCCAGCGCCAGCACGCCTTCGCTGCCCATCACCGCGCGCAGCCTGTCGGCGCTGTCGTAGAACAGTTGGCGCTGGCGTCCGGCGGCATTGGTGAAGGAGGCGACGATGTTCTGGCGCCAGTCCACCGTGGCCGCTTCGGGCACCCAGCCGGTGGCTGCGCGGGTCGAGGGGCCGACCTGCAGCCAGTCGCCCCCGCCCGCCGAGGTGTCGCGGGCGTAGACGTAGAGCGGCTGGAACGCGGGCAGGCGGGCATCGGGAACGGCACCGGGGGCTGGCGACAGAGGCGCGCCGGGGCGGGTCAGCACGCGCTGGAACACCGTCTGCGTGCCCTCGATCAGCAGCGGTTGGTCCGGTGCGGTCTGGGCGGGGGCAATGACAGGCGACAGGGCCAGCACCAGGGCAGCGAGGATCGGGGCGACATGGCGGCGCATGATTGCGGCCTCCTCAGCGGCCGCAGTGGTCGCGGAGCGCGGCCTGTGCGGGCGTATCGCTGCGCGCGGCCAGCCGGTCGCAGACGGCCGCCAGAGGCGCCTCGGCGTCGGCCCATCCGGCGGCAAGGGCCCGGGCGTAGTAGTCGGCGGCCAGTTCCGCGCTGTCGGTCAGTTGCACCCCGATCTCCGTTTCCAGGCCCGCATCGAGCGTTTCGGCGTCATAGAGCACCCCGAAGAGGTAGAGCGCCTGCGCCTCGCCCGCAACCGCTGCATCCTCGATCAGCCGCAGCGCGCGGTCGGGGGATACCGCCGCGCCGCAGGCAGCAATGGCGGCCACGGAGTCGGCGAAGGGCCGGTCTGACAGGGCATCCAGGGCCGCGGCGCCGCAGGGATCGGGCGGGGACGGCGCTGGGGCCGGCGCTGGAGACGGTGCGGGAGCCGGTGCGGGAACGGGCGCTGCTGCCGGTTCGGGCGCAGGCGTCGGCGGATCTGCCACAGGGTCGGGATCGAACACACCATATGCCCACAGTGCGGCCAGAAGCGCCGCGATCACAGCCAGGGCCAGCAGCAGCCAGTGCCACCCCGGACGGGGCGCATGGGGGGCGGCGGCGATGTCTGCCACAGGTTCCGGCCGGGGTGGGGCCGGGGGCTCTGCCGCGACATCCGCGGGGGTTGCCTCGGGGGCCCGGCCGACCAGCCGCGGGCCTTCGTCGGCGGCGGTGCGGCCGGGTGCCACCAGCCCGCCGATCCGCGCCGCGCCCATCGCCGGCACGATGCTGTCGGGCCAGCGCACCTCGGCCGCGATCCGCGACACGCCGCTGGCCGCGTCCGACAGCGCGATACGCAGGGCCGCGTATTCTTCGATCTGATTGACGATCTCGGGGCCGAGCGTCACCACGGCCCGGCCACCGTCCCGCGTGACGGGATAGGGGCCGAAGGCGACAGGGTCGCGCTGAAAGCCCTGTGCGCCCAGATACTTGCTGGAATAGGGATCAAGCAGAGTCACCAGCACCTGCGACCCTTCGCCCATGCCGGCCGTACCGGTAAGGACCAGCCGTGCGTGCCCCCCGTTGGGATGCCCGGGGTCGGGTTCGACCGTCAGCCCCATGATGTGCCGGACGGGGCATCGGCCCCCGCGCCGCCCAGCCCCGCAAGGATCCGCCCCAGACGCAGGTTCTGCTCGATATTAACCTTGGTCCCGAGGCCATCGCGGGCGTTGTCCACGAACAGCGCCTCGAGCGCATGGACCCAGTCGGTCCAGACCTCGGCCGCCAGCGGTCGCGGCGCCTCGGCCAGACCATCGGCGGTATCGGCGGCGGGGCGGTCCGCAAACACCGGGCGGGTCGTTCCGTCGGGCAGCGCCACCTGCGGGCGGTCGCCGGGGGGCAGGCGGTCGGCGCCCAGGGTGGCGACGAAGCTGTTGATCGCCTCGGCGCAGACGACCGCGGCGGGCAGGGCCTGCCGGTCCATCGTCTGGCCGAAGCCGATGGCGCGCAGATCGGCCATCAGCCCGGGGATCACGCCCGCCCGGCGCAGGCCGTGGATCAGTTCGCCGATCAGATGGTTGGCCGTGATCTCGGTGAAGCCGGTGCGTGCCAGGATATCGGGGCTGTCCTGGAAGGCCTTGAGCGCGTCGATCCAGACCTCGACGGCGGTTTCCGCCTGGAACGCCTCGGCGGTCATCGCCCGAACCGGGCGTTCCCCGGTCGGCGAAGGCCCGGTCTGAGCCGCTCCGGGGCGCGGCGGGCGGATTGCGGCGGCCATCGCCGGGGGCGGGGCAGGGCGTTGGGCCGAAGGCGCGGTGCCGGCACCCGTTCCGCTGCCCGTTCCAGCCGCCACCGCGCTGGTGATGCGGACCGAACTGGGCACCCGGACGATACGGTCATGGATCGAATCCTCGACCACCGACAGGCTGTCCATGACCGCCCCGAAGCGGTGGCTGCCCAGCGCCGCCTCGAGGCTGTCGATGACAATGGATGCTGCCTGCCGCTTGGCCTCGATCCGGGCCTCGACATCGTCATCGACGTGATGATCGTCCAGCGCGCGGCTAAGGTCGGCGGCCAGCCGGTCGATCTGCGCGCCGATCTGGCGGATCTTGGCATCGGGCCGGCAGACCGCGGCCAGCCGCCCCGTCAGATAGCTGACGCCCCCGTCGTTCAGCGTCATCGCCGCGTCCCATGCGGCGGCGGGATCGTCGAAATGCCGCTGGACCGACGGCGCGGCCAGGCAGCCCGCCCGCAATTCGGCCATCCGCGCCACCTTTTCGGGCCGGATCGCCAGTTCGCGGCGATCCTCGTCGTAGTCCAGCAGCCCGTCGACAAAGTAATTCGGATTGCGCAGCCAGTAGCAGTTGCGGAACGGCGCGTCCGGCGTCCAGCGGTTCACCCAGTCGTCCTGGCCCTTGCCGAACTTTTCCTGGAGGGACGCGAACATCCGACGTTCGAACCGCGTGGTGTCGCCGCCGGACGCGGCGCTGTCGGCCAGGTGCTTGTCGAACTTTGTCAGGACCAGGAACAGGATGCAGGGCTGGTCGGCCCGCTTGTCGGGCGTGTTGCCGTGGGTCAGCGCGATCCAGTGGTCGGTCAGGCCGGGCAGGTCGACCGTGTCCATGTTGCTGTCGGGAATGCACAGCAGCATCGAGGTGATTTCCTGCATCTCGACGTAGCGGTCGAACAGGTAGGACACCTTGCCGCGCAGCAGCACCTCGGGCACCGATTTCGCGGGGTCGGCCAGGATCACCGACAGGGGGCGCTTGAAGCGGTTGCGCGCGCCCGGAAAGTCCAGAAGGTCGGTCGTGGCGAACAGGGGGGACGGGTCGTCGCGCATCGGCACGACCAGTTCCGCGGCCAGCGCGCAGACGGCGGCGCGCGGCAG
>CAYYOE010000253.1:0-4831 GCA_964473055.1 uncultured Rhodobacterales bacterium
CAAGCTGGGCGACGTGATGAAGGAATCGATCGAGGCGGCGGCGTCCTTCGTGCGGTCGATTGCGCCGCGCGTGGGGGTCAAGCCGCCGGTGTTCGACAAGCTCGACATCCACGTCCATGTGCCCGAAGGCGCGACGCCCAAGGACGGGCCGTCCGCCGGCGTGGCGATGGTCACGTCGATCGTGTCGGTCCTGACGGGCATCCCGGTGCGCAAGGACATCGCCATGACCGGCGAGGTCACGCTGCGGGGCAATGTGCTGGCGATCGGCGGGCTGAAGGAAAAGCTGCTGGCGGCGCTGCGTGGCGGCATCACCACGGTGCTGATCCCGCACGAAAACGCCAAGGACATTCCGGAGATTCCCGACAACGTGAAGGCGGGTCTGACGATCATCCCGGTCGCGCATGTGTCACAGGTGCTGGAACATGCGTTGGTGCGCGCGCCCGAGCCCATTGAATGGGACGAGGCGGCCGAAACGGCGGCGGCCGAGGCGGCGGCGAAGGCCGTGCAGCCGGGCGGTGGCGCGGCCACGGTCGCCCACTAGGGCGTCCGGTCGGCGACGCGAGAGAAACAGGCGAGGGCGCAGTCGGGATGGCCGGGTGCGCCCTTGGTGCATGATGAACACGGACCGCGGTTGCGGGACGGGAACGCGGGCAGGCACAGGACCCGCAGGCAAGGGAACGTGACGATGGATCAGGATTTGGACCAGGACGGCGGCATTCCGGCCGACGCAGCACCGGCCCGGAAACCCCGCGGCAAGCGGACGGCGGCGCGCGCGGCCGCGGATGCGCCTGACGCCACGTCCGCCGTGGGCGATGCCCCGGCGGCCAGCCCCTACAAGACACGCGATCTTGTGGACCGGGTTGCGAAGGCGTCCGGCCTGAAGCGCCGGGCAGCCAAGCCCCTGGTGGAAACGGTGCTTGCGGAACTGGGCGCGGTGCTGGGCGAAGGACGACCGATGGCGCTGCGCCCCCTCGGCAAGATCACGGTGGCGCGGACGCGCGAGGCCGGGGGCGGACAGGTGCTGGTCTGCCGCATCCGTCAGCGTGGGACGAAGGGTGCAGAGGCGGCTGACATGGGGCCGGACGAGGTGCTTGCAGAGGCCCAAGAAGGCAGCTAAGAGGCGCCGCATCGGGCGATTAGCTCAGCGGTAGAGCGCTTCGTTCACATCGAAGATGTCGGCGGTTCAAATCCGTCATCGCCCACCATCCCTTTTCCGCAACGCCGGGTGCCGGCCTTCCGACGAAACGGGCAGCGACTGGCAGGTTCGCGCCCATCCGTTGAAAAGCATCGGCGGATCGGGCGCTTGCCGGCGGCAGCCGCGTCCGTCTGGCGGGACGTGCAACCCGGCAGGCGCGCTATCGCTTCAAGGCGAAGGGCCGACCCGGATGTTTCGGGTCGGCGGGTGCTGTGGCGGCATGGCCGCGCGGTGCTGCGCCCGCGGCCCTGGCCCCGGCGTCAGGCCTGATGGCGGCCAGGGAAAGGCGGCACCTAGAAGCGCTGGGTCAGCCGCAGGCCGAAGGCCACCGCGTCGTTGTCTTCGAACTCGGCGCCGATCGTCTGGGTCGTCGCATTGCCCAGCTTGATGTAGCGCACGCCCGCGGTGATCTCGGTCTGGTCCATCCGGTAGGTGGCGGCGAGGCCGACCGAGGTGAACCCGTCGCGCGGGGCGAGGTTGCCCTGGATATCGCCGCTGGCGGGTTCGTAGGACACCGTCAGCGCGCCCGACCAGTTTTCATTGAACCGCCGCCCGACACCCAGCGTGTAGGTGAAATAGTCGCTCTGGTAGTCGATCAGTGGCGCGCCGAGCGCGGCAGGCGTGATGTCGAAGGCCGACCATTCCTGCCAGCGGATCGACCCGAAGACCAGCGTGTCGGCGGCAACGCCCGTCTGGAACTCCAGGTTCACCGATTTCGGGATCGTGGTGGTGAAGCCGCCCGCGGGCACTACCGCACCGTTGAAGGATTCCGTCGCCTCGAAGTCGTGATCAATGGCCGAGTTGTAGGTCAGCGCGACGCGAAGGGCGATGTCGGGGCGTTCGTAAGCCACACCCGCCAGCCAGCCCAGTTCCGTGGTGCGCTCTGCCTCCAGGTTGTACAGCGCCGCCCCGCCCAGCACCGGCAGCCCTGTGAGTTCCGCGCCGATCCGCTGCACGCGCAGACCGCCATAGACGCTGAACCCGCCATCGAAGCGATAGCGCAGGATGGCCGTCAGGTCCGACCCGTCCAGCGTCGCCCGGGTGCCCGCCAGCGGATAGCCCGGATCGGTGTTGCCATAGTCCACGTCCGCGCCCACCGACTGGTCGTAGATCAGGGCCAGGTCCATTCTCTCGCCCAGGGGCATCTTGTAGCCCAGGGTGACGGTCGTGTAGCTGGGGGACATGTCGCCGCTGGACAGCGCACCGGCGAAAGTGCCGGTCAACGACGGGCTGACATGGCCGAAGCTCAGCTGCACCACGCGGCCCGGCTCGAACAGCACGCCGACCGACTGCGGGGTGCGCTCGATCCCGGCTGCGCCGGCCATGCCGGTTGAAACGGCAAGGGCCGCCCCGGCCAGAGGCAATGATCTCATCGGTAATGTCCTCCCTTGGCTCCGCTTGTCACGGATTTGTCACCATGGGAAAGGGCTACTCCCCTGCGCGAGTCGCGGCAACGCGTGACGCAGGGTCAGGTCGGCCCGCCGGCCCCCCGTGACGCAACGTCCTGGGCCGAGCGGCGCCGTGCGTCCCGCGATTCCGACCGGATCGACCCCCAGGCAGCAGCAAAGATGATCGCGGCGCCCATGGCCACGAACGGGTCGAGCGGTTCGGCGTAAAGCCACAGCCCGACCAGCGCCACGGTGGGCAGGCGGGCGAAGTCGACGGGGATGACGACAGTGGCGGGCGCGTGCCCCAGCGCCTTGGTCAGGCAGAAATGCGCGACCAGTCCCGCGATGGCCACGACCCACAGCCAGGGCCATGCGGTGGCGGAGGGCCAGGCGATCTGTCCGTCCCAGCCTGCGGTGATCAGGCCGAAGCCCGATTGCATCACCACCAGCCAGAAGACGATCGACGTGGCGCTTTCGTGCCGTGTCAGCAGCCGGGTCCAGACGGCCGATCCGGCAAACCCGATGGCAGCCAGGGCGGCGGTGACCACGCCGATGCTGATGTCGCCCTCCCAGGGGCGGGTGATGATGAGGATGCCCGAAAATCCCAGCAACCCCAGCCCCACGCGCAGGCCCGTCAACCGCTCGCCCAGCACCACGACGGCCAGCAGCATCGCCCAGAGCGGCATGGTGAATTCCAGCGCGATCACCTGCGCCAGCGGGGCCACGGTGATGGCGAAGAACCACAGGTTCTGGCCGGTGAAGTGGAAGAGGTTGCGGATGGCATGGGTGCCCAGCCGGCCGGTCCGGATCTCGGACAGGCGCCGGAACAGGGCGGCGACCGCCACTACCATGCCCACGCCCAGGACCGAGCGGTAGAACATGATCTCGAATGTATCGAGCTCGCCGGCAAGTTCCCGCCCCGCCACGGCAAGCGAGGTGAAGCACAGGATCGCGCCCACCATCCATCCGGCGGCCAGCCACGGGCGGCTGTCGGCATTGGCAGGGGCGGCAGGTGGCAGGGGTGGGGCGTCGGACATGGAACGGCGGCCTCCCTTCCGCCGCGACCTTCGCCTTCAAGCGCAGCGCAGGGCCAAGGGCAAGGGCGCCTGCGTCATTCCAGCCATGCGAAATAGGCCGCGCGGTTCACCCCGGCTGCGGACAGCCCGGCGTGCAGACCGGCGCGGACCAGGTTCACCGCCCACTTTGGTCCCTCGGCCAGCAGGCCTTCACCGATCGTGACTGGCCCGGTGTCCGGGGCGGAAAGCGCCGCGATCCTGTAGTCTTGCGCGCGGAAGTTCAACCATGCGCGGGGCAGGTGGAAGCGGTGGGACACGAGGATCACCGGGCCTGTGTTGGGCGGCAGCAGGTCGGCCGTCAGGATCGCGTTCTGCAGCGTCGAATGCGACGCCGCCTCGACCAGGATCGCCGCGCCGGGGACGCCCGCCGCCACGGCCGCGTCGCGCATCCGCTCGGCCACGCGGGTATCGGCCCCGTCGGGCAGGGTGCCGCCCGTCATCACCAGGATCGGCGCCGCCCCCGCCTGCCACAGCTGCACGCCACGGGCGACGCGCGCCGCGGTGCCCGGCGTCAGCCCTCCGTCGCTGGTATCGCTGCCCGACAGCACGATGATCGCCGCGGCCCGCGGCATCGGGTCGGCTTCCGCGTGCGTGTAGACGAAGGCCGCCGTGCCGACCCAGCCCAGCCCCATGACAAGCAGGACCACCGCCAGCAGCCGACGGATCAGACGCATCAGGGGGCGCCTCGCTTCGCCACCGGCAGGTCGAAGTGCAGCACATTCTCGCGCCGGCCGAGCGAGGTATAGAGCGCGATCGCCGGGTCGTCGCCCCGGTCGGCCTGCACATAGACCAACCAGGCCCCCTGTGTGCCCGCCCAGTCGCAGGCCGCGGCAATCAACGCCCGCGCGATGCCGCGCCGCCGGTGCCCCTCGGACACCGCAAGATCGTAGATATACCCCTCGGTCCGCGCCTGTTCTGGCTTGTCCAGCAGGTAGATCGTCAGGCCCCCGACCACGGCCCCGTCGACCTCACGGACAAACACGCCGACATGCGCCTTGGCCAGCAGGGCGCGCAGGTAGGTGTCGGGGGGCGGATGGGCCAGGTAGGTCTCGGGTTCCACGAACGCCTCGGCAAAGACCGCGTTCAGCCCGCGCAGCGCGGCTACGTCGTCGGGGCCCAGCCTGCGGACGGCGGGCACCACGGCGCTATTCCCACTCGATGGTCAACAGGCT
>CAYYOE010000254.1:0-4831 GCA_964473055.1 uncultured Rhodobacterales bacterium
ATCCGACCGTGTTCGGGCGGCTGGATGAGGAGATCGCGGCGGTCGAGGCCGCGGGCGTGGACTGGGCCATCGTGCCGGGGATCACGGCGGCATCCGCCGCGGTCGCCGCCATCGGCCAAAGCCTGACGCGGCGGGGCCGCAACGCGGGCGTGCGGCTGATCACCGGGCACGACATGGCGGGCTTTGCCGACCACGACTGGCGCGCGCTGGCCCGCCCCGGCGAGGTCGCGGCCGTCTACATGGGCAAGCGCGCCGCGCGGTATATCCAGGGACGGATGCTGATGCACGGCGCGGACGCCGCCCTGCCGGTGACGGTGGTGGAAAACGCCTCGCGCCCTGACCAGCAGGTGCTGGCCACGACGCTCGGCCAGATGGCGCAGGCACTGACGGACGCAGACATGGGCGGCCCCGCGCTGATGGTGCTGGGGCTCGCGCCCCGTCAGGCAGCCGAGGCGGTCGCCGAATTCAAGCAGGAGGTCGCGCTGTGAAAGGCCGCTTCACCCCGAAGATCATCACCGCCAACGCGCTGCTGGAAGGCGACGTGGTGTACCTGACCGCCGACGACCGCTGGTCGCGCCGGATCGCGGAGGCCGAACTGATCGAGGACGAGGCGCACGCCCAGATCCGCCTGATCGACGCGCAGGCGCAGACCGGCGCGGTGGTGGGCGTGTATCTGGCCGATGCCGTGCGCGGTCCGAACGGCCCGGAACCCGTCCACTTCCGCGAGGCGTTCCGCACCCGCGGCCCGTCCAACTATCCCCACGGCAAGCAGGTCGCAGACCTGTCCCGGGCCTGACCCGGGACCCCGACCGGCACGAGGAACCCATGTACCAATACACCGACTTCGATGCCGCCTTTGTCCGCGCCCGCGTGGACCAGTTCCGCGGGCAGGTCGCGCGCCGGATCGACGGGTCCTTGACCGAGGACGAGTTCCGCCCGTTGCGACTGATGAACGGGCTGTACCTGCAGTTGCATGCCTACATGCTGCGGGTGGCGATCCCCTATGGCACGCTGAACCCGTCGCAGATGCGGCAACTGGCGTATATCGCCGACCGCTGGGACAAGGGATACGGCCACTTCACCACGCGCCAGAACATCCAGTTCAACTGGCCGGTGCTGGCCGATGTGCCCGATATCCTGTCGGCACTGGCGGATGTGGGGATGCACGCCATCCAGACATCCGGCAACTGCGTGCGCAACGTGACCGCCGACCATTTCGCGGGCGCCGCCGCCGACGAGATCGCCGACCCGCGCCCCTATGCGGAACTCTTGCGCCAGTGGTCTACCGACCACCCCGAGTTCCAGTTCCTGCCGCGCAAGTTCAAGATCGCGATCACGGGGTCGCCCAACGACCGCGCCGTGACCCGCGCCCATGACATCGGGCTGCGGATGGTGCGGAATGCGGCCGGTGAGCCGGGGTTCGAGGTGCTGGTCGGCGGAGGTCTCGGCCGCACGCCGATGCTGGGCCGTGTGATCCGCGACTTCCTGCCGGAAGCGGACCTGCTGCCGTATGTCGAGGCGATCCTGGCCACCTACAACCTGCAGGGCCGCCGCGACAACAAGTACAAGGCGCGCATCAAGATCACCGTGCACGAGCAGGGCATCGACGCGATCCGCGATCAGGTTGAGTCAGAATTCGAACGGATCAAGGGGGCCTGGTCCGGGGCCGACCGGGCGATCCTTGCACAAATCCGGCAATCCTTTGCCCCGCCCGTGCTGGCGGACCGCCCGACCGACCCCTACGGCGAGGAACGCGCGCGCAACCCGTCCTTCCGCGCCTGGGCCGACACGAACCTCACCGCGCACCGCGACCCGGGCCACGCCATCGTCACCATCAGCCTCAAGGCGCATGGCGAGACGCCGGGCGATGCCACGTCCGCGCAGATGCGGGTGATGGCGGATCTGGCAGAGCGCTACGGCCACGGTGAGTTGCGCATCAGCCACGAGCAGAACGTGATCCTGCCCCATGTCCACAAGGCCGACCTCTCGGCCGTCTGGGCGGCCCTGCGGGCAGCGGGGCTGGCGACCGCCAACGCGGGGCTGATTTCCGACATCATCGCCTGCCCCGGCATGGACTACTGCGCGCTGGCCACCGCCCGGTCGATCCCGGTCGCGCAGGACATCGCGCTGCATTTCCGCGCGCTGGACCTGGAACACGACATCGGCCCGCTGAAGGTGAAGATTTCGGGCTGCATCAACGCCTGCGGACATCACCATGTGGGCCACATCGGGATCCTGGGCCTGGATCGCGCGGGGGTGGAGACGTACCAACTGACACTCGGCGGCGACGGGACCGAGGATGCCGCCATCGGCGAGCGGACCGGCCCCGGCTTTGCCTATGACGAGATCGTGCCGGCGGTGGACCGGATCGTGCGGGCCTACCTGGGGCTGCGGACATCGCCCGACGAGTCGTTCCTGGCGGCATACAGGCGGGTCGGCATGGCGCCGTTCAAGGCAGCGCTCTACGGCGATGGCGCGGCGGAGCAGGCCGATGCCGCGTGATGCCGCGAGCCTCACCGCCCGCGTGGCGGGGCTGAACCACCGCTACCGCCACCACGCGGCGACCGAGGTCGTGGCCCATGCGCTGCGGGATGCCGAGGTGGGCGAGGTGGCCCTCGTGTCATCCTTCGGGGCAGAATCGGTCGTGCTGCTGCACATGGCGGCGATCACCCGACGGGATACGCCGGTTCTGTTCCTGGAAACGGGGATGCTGTTCGCCGAAACGCTCACCTACCAGATGGACCTGACCGAACGGCTGGGCCTGACCGACGTGCGGCTGATCCGACCCGAGACGGCAACGGCCGACCCCGACGGCACGCTGCACACCCGCGACCCGGACGCCTGCTGCGACCTGCGCAAGACCCGGCCGCTGGCTGCGGCGCTGGCGGGCTTCGACGCCTGGATCACGGGCCGCAAGCGGTATCAGGGCACCACGCGTGCCGCGCTGGATTTCTTCGAGGTCGAGGACGCAACAGGTCGCATCAAGGTCAACCCGCTGGCCCATTGGACGCGCGAGAACCTGTCCGACTACATGGACGAGAACCGCCTTCCCCGGCACCCGCTGGTGGCCAAGGGCTATCCGTCCATCGGCTGCGCGCCCTGCACATCGCCGGTCGCGGACGGCGAGGACGAACGGGCAGGCCGTTGGCGCGGACAGGCCAAGGTGGAATGCGGCATCCACTTCGTGAACGGCAAGATGGTGCGCGGCCCCCTGCCGCAGGAGAACGCAGCATGAACGATATGGTTCTGGTCACCGACTCCGGGTTCGTCCCCGGAGACGACGCGCCTTCGGCCCCCTTGGCCGATCTGACGGACAACACGACCGAGGTCGAGATCGGCCCCGCCGACGACACCGCCGCGCTGGCCCCGCACCTTGCCCGCTTGACGCTGATCCGCGTGCGGTTTCCGGCGTTCAACGACGGGCGCGGCTTCACCCATGCCCGCCGCCTGCGCGCCATGGGCTACACGGGCACCCTGCGTGCGGCAGGGCACGTTCTGGCCGACCAGTATGCCATGGCCCGCCGGTCGGGTTTCGATGCGGTGGAGATTCCCGCCAGCCTGGCCGACCGCCAGCCCGAACCCCAGTGGCAGGTCCGCGCCGACTGGCGCGCCCATGACTATCAGTCGCGGCTCAGGGGCTGAGCCGCCCCTTTCCCGCATCCCCCATCCCCGCTACAGAAGGGTCGGGCTGTCAGGCCCGCTTGACACACCCATGACCGAGCTCCGCCCGATGCCCCCGTCTGCCCCCGCCCCCCAACCCGCCCACAAGGCCATCCCGGACGCGCAGACGGTGACCGCCGTCACCCACTGGACCGACCGGCTGTTCAGTTTCCGCGTGACGCGCCCGCAATCCCTTCGGTTCCGGTCGGGCGAGTTCGTGATGATCGGCCTTCCCGGCGACGACGGGCGGCCGATCCTGCGCGCCTATTCGATCGCGTCGCCGTCATGGGACGAGGAACTGGAGTTCTACTCGATCAAGGTGCCCGATGGCCCGCTGACCAGCCGCCTGCAGCATATCCAGCCGGGCGACGAGATCATCCTGCGCCCCAAACCCGTGGGCACGCTGGTGATCGATGCGCTGCTACCCGGGCGGCGGCTGTGGTTCCTGTCGACAGGCACCGGGATCGCCCCCTTCGCCAGCCTGATCCGCGACCCCGAGACCTACGAGAAGTTCGACCAGGTCATCCTGATGCACACCTGCCGCGAGGTTGCGGAACTGGAGTATGGGCGGCAACTGGTCGACGGACTGGAAGCCGACCCGCTGATCGGCGAGTTGGTTGCGGGCAAACTGCTCTACTATCCAACCACGACGCGTGACGCCTCGCTGCACATGGGCCGGGTCACCGACAACCTGTCATCGGGCAAGGTCTTTGCCGACCTCGGCATTCCCGGCCCGATGAACCCTGCCACCGACCGCGCCATGGTCTGCGGATCGCTGGCCTTCAACATCGACGTGAAGGCGATCCTTGATGGATGGGGCCTGACCGAAGGCGCCAATTCCGACCCGCGCGAATACGTCGTGGAAAAGGCCTTCGTCGGCGAGGGAATCTAGCTGGCCGCGGAAGGCGTCCTGGCCTGCAGACCTGCCCCCTGCCGTTGTCCTGACTGACACTGGCCGTTGGGCCAGTTGCCCTGTTCCGGGTCCGGGCTTGCGGCACGCCGCCATCCCGACAACGGCCGGGCCGCAAGCGTGCTCGGTGGTTCGAGGACGGACCGGGCTAGCCGCATAGACAAAAGGCGAGAAGCTGCTGCGGTGGTACCTCCGCAACAATGTGCTGACAGTTCCGGATCGCCTCCGTCAATTGAAGGACGATCAAGGCCTGTCTCGCCT
>CAYYOE010000255.1:0-4791 GCA_964473055.1 uncultured Rhodobacterales bacterium
AAGCTGTAGGCCGTGAACAGCACAGTGATCGTCACCGCAAACCACAACAGGGGCGCGACCGGCGGGACCACAGCGAACAGCCCCAGCATCGCCAGCGCCAGAAGCCCCGCCGCCACCGCCGCCAACAGCCCGCGCGCGCGCGCCGCACGTTCCGACAGCCAGCCCAGCGCCGGGTCCTGCACCACGTCGAACAGCCGCAGCCCGAACAGGACCGCAGCCAGTGCCGTCAGGCTGGTGCCATAGGTGTCGGCAAAGAACTTGGGCGCGTAGATGTAGATGGGCAGACCCGCGCCCGACAGGACGGCCGCGAACAGCGCATAGGCGGGCAGACGATGCCCGGCCCTGATGTCCTGTTCCGCCATCCCGTCCACCGCAGTCACCGCGACACCTCATCCACCGGGGGTTCGGGCCGAACGCGATAGCCCGCGCCCTTCCACCACAGCTTCAGCGCCTGCCAGTGGATCAGCGCCAGCACCCGGCGCGATCCCAGCGGGCGCCGCAGGGCTGCGCGGATCAGCCCGACCGAGGTCGCGGCCCGACGCATGCCGGTCAGCGTGGCATAAAGGCCGCCCTCGCCATTGCGGTGATCGATCCAGACACCGATCCGATCCGGCCGGATGTCGAAACGGAACGTGTAGTCCCCCGAAACGGGCTGGAACGGCGAGACATGGAACACCTTGCGGGCGTGTAGCCGGTCGTCCGGCGCGATGGGGCGCAGGTCCTCGTGGTGGCAAAGATAGGAATGGCGGTCGCCGAAGGTGTTCGACACCTCCGCGATCACCGCCCACAACGCTCCGTCCGCGCCGTGGATCAGCCAGAAGCTGACCGGGTTGAACACATGCCCAAGCATCCGAGGCTGGGCCATCAGTTCGATCCGGGCAGGCGCGGGCAACTGGTGCGCCGCCAGAACCTCGCGCACCCAGGCGGCCCCGCGCCCCTGGCCGGGCGCGCCGCCGTGGTCGGCGTCGTGCAGGGCAACCGCCCCGCGCCGGTTGCGCGCGAAAGGCCAGGGCGCCCCTACCTCGGCCTCGGCATCCAGCACCACATAATCGACCGAATAGCGAAACGCGTTTTCCACGGCGCCCCGGCGCGCATGGAAGGTCACGCCCGCAACATGATCGACCCGTGCCGTCATGCCGCCACCGTCACCGGCGGACGCGCCGCCATCGCCTCGACCACATCCACCGCGCTTGCCAGCCCGTCCTCGTGGAACCCGTTCTTCATCCAGGCCCCGCAGAACCAGGTGTTGCGCGTGCCGTTCATCGCCCGGATCGCACCCTGTGCTGCAAGCGCGGCATTGTCATAGACCGGGTGGCGGAATGTCACCTCGTCATGGATCAGGTCCTCGCGGATCGTGCGCGCGGCGTTCAGCGTCACGAACAGCGGGTCGTCCATCGGAATCGGCTGGAGAGAGTTCATCCAGTAGGTCAGGCTGATCCTGTCGGATGTCCTGACGGCGTCCTCGGTATAGACCCAGCTCGACCAGCACTTGCGGCTTCGTGGCATCAGCGCGGTGTCGGCGTGCAGAACCGCGCTGTTCGGCTGGTAGGCGACCGCGCCGAGGTGCGCATGTTCTTCCGGCGAGGGATCGGCAAGCATCGCCAGCGAGTCGTCCGAATGACTTGCGAAGACAACCTCGTCGAACGGTTCCCATTCACCCCCATGCGCCCGGACCTCGACCATCCCGGCCACGCGGCGCACGCCCCTGACGGGGGCACCCAGACGGATGTCCACGCCCTGCCGGTCCATCGCCGCGCCCAACCTGCGCACATATTCGACCGAACCGCCCTCGACCGTGTACCACTGGTGCTGTCCGGAGTAGCCCAGCAGGGCGTGGTTCTCGAAGAAGGTCAGCATCGCGTGGGCTGGGAAGTCGAGGATCTTCTCGCAGGGTGTCGACCAGATCGCGCCCGAGAACGGCAAGAGATAGAAGTCGCGGAACCAGCGCCCCATCCGCAGCCGGTCCATCAGACCCCCAATGGTCAGACCCGGCTCGTGCGACATGGACAGCGCGTGCTTGTTGAACCGCAGGATATCCGCGACCATCCGCAGAAACCTCGGATCGGCCGCATTCTTCCGCTGAGCGAACAAGGCATCGAGGCTCGCAAGCCCGTACTCGACCGCCCCGCCCCGCAAGCTGGCCCCAAAGCTCATGTTGCTTTTCGCCACCGGCACGCCCAGGTCGTGGAACAGCGCCGACAGGTAGGGGTAATTTGCATAGTTGAAGACGATGAACCCCGTATCCACGGGCTGATCACCACGCTTGCCCGCCATGACCGTTCGCGCATGGCCACCCAGTCGTCCTTCGGCCTCGTACAACACCACGGCGTGGTGCCGGGCGAGCAGATGCGCCGCCCCCATGCCCGATATGCCCGCCCCGATCACCGCAATACGCTTTTGTGCGGTGCCCCGCTTCTCGAATGGCATGCCTGTCCTCGTCCTGTCTCCTGGCTTCTACGCGTGCCAGTCACGAACGGATTACAGGAAAAGTTGCCCGATGCACTGATCCATTTCTGCAGGCGCGACGTAACCTTGCCATGTTGGTCGTCGAAGTGTCACAGCAGGAGGCGGGTTCCCATGGCTCGCGCACCGGGTATTCTGGGGGCGCGATCCGTTTCCCGCATCGAAAGGCGCCCCGGTTGGCGATGAGTGACTTTGACGAAATGCACTGGGTGGCGTGCATGGCGCGGGTCCGCGATGCGCAGGACCAGTCTGCCTTCACGTCGATTTTCGAGCATTTCGCCCCGAAGGTGAAAGGCTTCCTGATGAAGTCCGGCGCCTCCGAAGCGCAGGCAGAGGAATGCATGCAGGACGTGATGGCGACGATCTGGACAAAGGCGGCCCTGTTCGACCCGTCGCGCGCCAGCCTTGCGACCTGGGTCTTCACGATCGCGCGCAACCGCCGCATCGACGCCTTCCGCCGCGACCGACGCCCCGAACCCGAAGATATCACCTGGGGCCCCGAGGCCGAACCCGATCAGGCCGACGTGATGGCCTTCCAGCAAGAGGCAGACCGGCTTTCGCAGGCCATCGCCTCGCTTCCCGAGAAACAGAGAGACCTGATTGAACGGGCCTATTTCGGCGACCTCAGCCACTCCGAGATCGCCGAAGCGACAGGGCTGCCCCTGGGCACCATCAAATCCCGAATTCGCCTGGCGCTGGACCGACTGCGCCACGCCCTGACATGAGTAGCCGAATGTCCATTACCCATCATCTGCCAGACCCGATCCTGATGGCCTACGCGGCCGGCACCCTGCCCGAGGCCTTCGGGTTGGTCGTGGCAACGCATGTGTCGCTCTGCGACGACTGCCGCACCCGGCTCCACGCCTTCGAGGCCGTGGGAGGCGCCGTACTTGAAGATGTCGGCGACGTCGCGGTGTCCGACGATGCTCTGGCCGCGACGATGCGCCTGATCGACCAGCGCGGCAAGGAACCGATCCGGTCGCGGATGCCCGCGGCGGCGGTGTTTCCTGCACCCTTGCGCGACTATGTCGGGGGCGATCTGGCGGACGTGCGCTGGCGGTCCGTGGCAGGCGGCGTCCGTCAGTCAATCCTGGCGTCCTCGAAATCTGGAACCGTGCGGTTGCTGCATATCCCGGCCGGCGTGGCAATGCCCGATCACGGCCACCGCGGCACCGAGTTGACCCTGGTTCTGAAGGGCGCCTTTCGCGATGAGGATGGCCTGTTCGCCCGCGGCGACGTCGAGGTGGCGACCGAGGCGACCTCGCACACGCCAATCGCCGAACCGGGCGAGGACTGCGTCTGCCTTGCGGCCACCGACGCGCCCCTGCGCTTCTCGGGTCTCCTGCCGCGGATCGCGCAGCCGTTCTTCCGGATCTAGCAGTCGGTGCACCCCTCCCCGTCATGGGGAGACAGGGGTGCACCACTACTCGCCCGCACGCAGTCCCGGCAGAACGGCTGGCGCTGCGTCGCCTTCGGAAAGTTCCTCGAAGTCGAAATTGTCGAGCTTCGCCGCGCGCTTGCCCGCCCGTTCCGCCGCGATGCCGATCCCTTCCAGGTCGTTGCGCGCCTGGTTGAAATGCGTGGACAGCTTGTCGACCCGCTCCACCACCATCTCCACGTCCCGGTGCAACTGGCGCAGCGTCTTGCGGATCAGCCCGGCTTGTTCGCGCATCCGGGCGTCCTTCAGGATTGCCCGCATGGTGTGCAGCGTCGCCATGCAGGTGGTGGGCGACACGATCCAGACCCGCGCCGCGAACCCCTCGCGCACCACGTCTGGAAAGTTCGCGTGCAGCTCGGCATAGACCGCCTCGGACGGAAGGAACATCAGCGCCCCGTCCGCCGTCTCGCCGTCGATGATGTAGCGTTCGGCGATGTCGCGGATGTGCTTGCGGACCGCCGTGCGCAGCGCGCTGGCCGCCTCGGTCGCGGCGCGCTGGGTTTCGGCGGCGCGCAGGGCCTCGTAGGCTTCCAGCGGGAACTTGGCATCCACCACGATCGGCCCGGGCGGATTGGGCAGGTGGATCAGCACGTCCGCCCGCCGCCCGTTCGACAGCATCGCCTGCGTGGTATAGCTGTCCGGCGGAAGCGCCTTGGCGACAATGTCGTTCAACTGGATCTCGCCGAACGCGCCACGGGTCTGCTTGTTCGACAGGATGTCCTGCAGGGACAGGACGTTGCCCGACAGCTTCTCGATGTTGGCCTGGGCCTTGTCGATCGCCTCCAGCCGCGCCTGCAACTCGCCCAGACTGCGCGCCGTGCGCTGGGCCGAGCCCTGCAGGCTTTCGCCCATGGCCTGCGTGACCTCGCCCAGCCGCCGCTCCATCATCG